>JAITAW010000178.1 GCA_031283905.1 Treponema sp.
TAGGTAATGAAGTGCCGGACGCCTAGTCCGGTAAGTGTTTTTAAATGAACCCAAAGCCCTACGGAACTGCGCCGCGCCGCCCTATCCGAGCGTGAACACGACACAAACGGCTCAAATACCGTTATGACGCCTCCCTGTCCCCGTTTCAAGGCGTCTATCGTATGGTACAACTCGACTTTCGCCTCGTTGATACCGATATTCGCCTCGTTGCGGGCGCAGCCGGTAAAAAGGAAGATGTTCTTGCCCCGTATGGACTCTTTTATGACCACTTCCATTTCACCGTCCGCAAACGACTCTATTTTTAAAAGCCCAACGCCGTTTATGACATTGGCAAACGGACTGAGCCGGGGAAATTTTGTTATTTGACGAACAACTTCCGCCGCGTAAGACAACATGGAGCGTGTAGCGGTAATGACAAAATCTTTCATACTGACGTCTATTAGACGTTTATCAGTATACAATTTCACATAGAAAAAAACAAGAGGCGAAAACCGCGAAACAGTCCATTTTTCAAATATGAAGCGTAATTCAAGGGCGGGCGTTGACACGCCGGATATACAAGTCTATAATGAAATACATGCTTGCCGATGAATATGGCAAACGCATCATCATAGGGACAAATAAAGCATCTCCGGCTGAACGGCGGAGGTATTGAAGATTTCTCCATGAAATTTTTGCGTATGTGGGGGAACAAATCCCCCACACCTCCGGTTTTACGCCCTAAAGGGCGGGGAATTAACTCCTTGAGAGATTAAAGCGATTTACAAAACCATATCCGCAGACGGTGTGAGCGGGGCGCACGAGAAAGCGGATGCGAGAAGCCGGTTGGCTGTGAAAACCGCCCCGCAGATTCTCTCTGTTTTTAGAATGTATGGCATGAAAACTATCAATACCTTGCTCATAGAAGGAAAATCGCTCCTCAAAGAAAGAGTAGCTACGCCGGATCTTGACGCAAGCCTTCTTTTGGCGGACGTGTTGGGATGCAATCGAACGCAGCTGTTGTGCGCCGCTTCGGAATCCGTTCCGGAAGGAGACGAAATTATCTACAAAAACGCGCTGGAACGGAGGCTTTCAGGCGAATGCGTTGCTTATATTGTAGGTTATAAAGAGTTCTGGGGGTTGCGGTTTACGGTAAATTCCGCAACGTTGACGCCGCGTCCCGATACGGAGATCCTCGTGGAAGCGGCGCTGGCTGTCGCTGATGCGAGCGATGCCCGATCCTGCCTTGACCTCTGCGCCGGTTCCGGCGCGGTTGTAATCGCCTTGAAACACGAGCGGCCCCATCTTGCCGTTACCGGTTCAGATATATCGAAAAGCGCCTTGGAAGTCGCCCGCGCTAACGCCGAAGCCCATCATGTGGATGTCCAATGGGTTGAAAGCGATCTTTTTGACCGTATTGAAGGCTGTTTTGACATCATTGTATCGAATCCTCCCTACATTCCAACGTCCATGATTGCCGAATTAGCGCCGGAAGTGCGGAGAGAGCCGCGTCTTGCCCTTGACGGCGGCGTGGACGGGCTTGATATTATCAAAAAAATCATCTCTGAGGCGAAAACGCGCCTTAATCAGGGCGGCGCATTGCTTATGGAGGCGGATCCCCGCCAAATGCCGGCTGTTGCGGAGATCTTGCGCGAAAACAAAGCTCAGGCGCTACGGACGTACAAGGACCTGTCAGGACGCGAACGGGTGATTGGGGGAATATATAAACGATAAGTCTGTTGTACGCTGCGATTTGGCGAGCGGCGGCGAACAGCGCCGAGCGAACCGCCGCTCGGCGCTGCGCAACATCGCGCGAAGCGATGGAGCTATCTTGCGGGACTATCCGTGGGCGGCTTGCTTTGACAGCAGTTTGTTCAGCCGCTTCACGAAGTCCGCGCTTTCCTTGAGCTTGACCCCTTCTACGAGCAACGCCTGATCGAGCAGGACGATGGCTACATCTTCAATATACGCTTCATCATCCGTGGTTTTAAGAGTTGCGACAATCGGATGTTCCCCGTTGATTTCCAAAATCGGCTTTATATCCGGCATTTCGGTCTGTCCCATAGCCCTGAGCATCTGCGCCATCTGCATACTGGGATCGTTTTCGTCAGCAACGATGCAGGACGGCGAATCGTGAAGGCGGCGGGAGAGCTTCACGTCTTTTACTTTGTCCCCAAGCGCCTTTTTGAGCTTCTCAATAACGGGCTTTATCTCCTTTTCAGCCTCTTTGTTCTCTTTTTCGCCGAGTTCCTCATCCGCGCCCGAACGGTTTACGGCTTTGAGATCCCATTCGGAGGTTGTATCGTCCGTCTTTTTCGAGTATCTGCCGATGGACGGGATAACAATATCATCTATCTCATCATCCATGATGAGGACTTCGATGCCTTTCGCGGTGTAGGCTTCAAGAAGCGGTGAAGCGCGGAGCGTCTTTTCATCGCCTCCGGTAATGTAATAAATATGCTTTTGATCGCTTTTCATGCGGGAAACATAGTCCGCAAAACTTGTCCAGCCCTCGACCGACGTGCTTTTGAAGCGCACGAGTTCAAGCAGGGCGTCGCGACTGCCCCAGTCCTGATACAGCCCTTCCTTGAGCGGTTTGTTGTATTCATGTATGAATACATCCCACTTTTCCTTGTTGTTTTCGGAAAGGCTCTTGAATTCCGACAGGAGTTTTTTCACCGAAGCGTTTTTTATGTTAACGAGAATTTTGTTCTGCTGAAGAATCTCGCGGCTCACATTCAGAGGCAAATCTTCACTGTCGATAACGCCGCGTACAAAACGCAACCATGTGGGCATAAGCTCCTTGTCGTCATCGGTGATAAATACACGCTTAACGTAGAGTTTGACGCCGGACTTGTAATCAACATGGTAAAGGTCAAACGGCGCTTTTTTCGGAATATAGAACAATGTGGTATATTCAAGCGTTCCTTCTGCCTTGGTATGTACATAGAAAAGCGGATCTTCGCTGTCGTGTCCGAGTTGCTTATAGAATTCGGCATAATCCTCGTCCTTCAATTCCGCTTTAGCGCGTCTCCACAAAGCGGAGCCTGAATTGATGCGGTCGGTTTTGGTTTTAACGCCTTTTTCCTTGCCCTTGTCATCGTACTCTTTTTCATCATAGGTAAGGTAGATGGGAAAAGCGACATGGTTACTGTACCGTTTGATGATATCTTCAATAGACCAGCGGTTCGCATATTCTATTCCTTCTTCCGTCAAGTGGAGAATGACCGTGGTACCCTGCGTATCCCGGGTCGCACTTTCAATGTCATACCCTTCTTTGCCGTCGCTCGTCCACTTCCACGCGGCGTCCTCGCCCGCCTTGCGGCTTATCACTTCAATGTTATCCGCAACCATAAAGGTGGAGTAAAATCCCACGCCGAATTGCCCGATGAGATTGGAATCCTTCTTGGCATCCGCGGTGAGTTTTTCCAAAAAGGCACGGGTACCGGAACGGGCGATGGTTCCAAGGCTTTCGATCAAATCCTGGTCGTTCATACCGATGCCGTTGTCGGAAACGGTGAGCGTCTTTGCGTCTTTATTAAAAGAAAGATCGATACGCGGATCAAAAACGATGGCTTTGTAGTTCGTATCCGCAACGGTCAAATATTTGAGCTTGTCCAGCGCATCCGATGCATTGGAAACAAGTTCCCGAAGAAAAATCTCCCGATTGGAATAGAGGGAGTGTATGATGAGGTGTAAAAGTTTGCTTACCTCTGTTTGAAATTGTCTTTGTGCCATATCGCAAAGATACTAAAAAAAAATTTTAGAGGCAAGCAAAAGCCGCATGATGTGGATGCGTAATGAACGGCTTGACCTTTTTTGAAACATGTCGTATATTAATTATAAAAACAAGCCAAGATGGCTCAGTCGGTAGAGCGGCGCACTCGTAATGCGCAGGTCCGGGGTTCGATTCCCCGTCTTGGCTTTTGAAAGTCCGCAAGATGTGGACGATAAAACGCCTTCGCAATTATCCCCGGAGATATACCTTTATGACACGCTCAAGCAACCGTTTTATTCGCGGCGTGGCCTAAAGAGGGATCCTTTAGGCCCGAAGCATAAACAGTCCCGTTCTGCGCCGTATAATTTTGCTATTATTTGATTATCGAAATTTAATGCCGAGGTCGGTTCGTCAAGGACAATCAACTTCGGTTACTGTGCATTGCACGAGTTATACACGCTTGCTGTTGCTCACCGCCACTTATTAGGCGTAAGCCTATACGGTTTAAAACCCCGCCGCTCTGCGGCGGCTGTAAATCGGAGTATACGGGAAGGATGAGCGAAGTCATCCGAAAAGAACAGAATGTAAGCACCCTTATGTATCACATAGTATGTCCGGCAAAATAGCGGAGAGAGGTAATAAATGAAGAGGTAGAGAAAAAGCTACGAGAAGTATGCCTAGGGATAGAGGCACGATATGA
>JAITAW010000300.1 GCA_031283905.1 Treponema sp.
ATATCGCTCCGGTACTGATGTGGGGCGCGTTGAGGAGTTCCTTTACCCGGACCGCAAGCGTTCCTTTGCCTGCTCCCGGAGGTCCTAAAAAGATTAATTTCATGCGTTATATAATGCCTCTGTTATGGGAAAAAGTCAACCGGTAGCGGATACACGGCGCGAAACGCGCCCCGCCCTGTGCTATGCGCCGCGTATGTACGCAGGCAGCCAGTACGATCATCCCTATGTTCTCTTTTCCATAAAAACAGTATGCTTTCTCCATGACTATTTGGTTTGCCACAGGCAATGAACACAAAAGGCGGGAACTAGCCGCCATACTTGCCGGACATAGCGTCAAAATACCTTCGGATGCCGACATTGCTTTTGATCCCGATGAAACCGGATGCGCGTTTCTTGAGAACGCCTTTATTAAAGCTCATGCGTTGTTTGAGTTGGTGCGCGAGCCGGTCATCGCCGATGATTCCGGTTTATGCGTGGATGCTCTAGGCGGCAAGCCGGGCGTGTATTCCGCCCGTTACGGCGGCGTAGCCGACGGGAAACTGACTTCTTCAGAGCGAAACGCCCTGCTTCTCAAAGAAATTAGCGCCGCAAGCGCCGTCAGTGCCGCCGCTTGCAGGACAGCCCGTTTTGTCTGCGCTATGGCGCTGGTTTTGAGCAAAGACCGTTTTTTCGCCGTACAGGAAACGCTGGAAGGTGAGATCGTCAGTGAAGAACGCGGCGCGCGTGGGACGGGCGGCTTTGGCTATGACCCGATTTTCTTTCTGCCGGAACGAGGAATCACCGTAGCCGAGCTTTCGGAACAGGAGAAGAACGGCATAAGCCACCGCGCAAAGGCGGCTCGGACTATTGGGAAGCTGCTGGAAACCATGTGAGATCGGCGCAGACGCCGGCAGACGCAAGCGCGGGTTTTACTGATTGACCAGATCAATCTTCACCGCTTTTCCGGTTTCAATGTTGATTTCCACAACTATGCCCTGGACCGAAGCCGTTCCTTGAGCGCATTCCATATGGTAGGGAATATGCTTTTTTGCCCGTTCAACGCATATTTTGGCGTCCATGCCGATAACGCTGTCCGTTACGCCGGTCATACCGAGGTCGGTGATGTAGGCGCTTCCTTTAGGCAGGATGCGGTTGTCCGCGGTTTGTACGTGGGTGTGCGTACCAGCTATGACGGCGGCTCTGCCGTCCAGGTAAAACGCGAGGGCTTCCTTTTCATGCGTGGTTTCCGCATGAAAATCAACAAGAACAACGGGCGCGGACTGCTCGTTACTATGAGCGCCGCCAAGCGCAACGCACGATGAGGCATCCGCATTAAAAATGGCGTCAAAGGTTCCGAACGGGCAGTCAATGGGCGTCATCATCTTTCTTCCCTGAAGATTAATCACAAGGTATGAGACATTGTTCTTTTCTATTATTATCCACCCTCGCCCTTCAACGCCTGCGGGATAATTCGCCGGACGCAACACCCGCTTTTCATTGCGCAGAACAGTCCAGAACTCGCGCTTTTCCCATACATGGTTTCCCGATGTAACTACATCCGCGCCTGCGGCGAACATACGGTTGAGCGTCGCTTCGCTCATACCGAACCCATCCGCCGCATTCTCCCCATTCACCGTAACAAAGTCCGCCTTATATTCTGTTATCATACGCGGGAGTTGTCTTTCAAGAGCCGCAAGCCCGAATTCGCCGACCACATCGCCCAGCATGATCACTCTTTTTATGTTCATGGTGTGGATATACTATAGCAAGCCGGATATTATGGCAAGCGGAGACGGTAGATTCCGTCCGGATCCCGCCGAAATTCGGGCGGAATTCCGCAGCAATGTAGGAGTGGTACTAAACAAAAAATGAACTCGTTCCATATGTTCCTATACCCGTACCTTTTTTCTGTCTGTCGAAATGAGGGGCGGCGCCACTATTGCCTATCTTGACGCGGACGGCTTGGCAGCTTTTTCGCAAACCGCAGGCTTGTTGCGGCCGGAACAATGCGGCATAATTCTTGTAAAATTTATTGATAAGCATCAAAACATGATGTATAATAGTACCACTTGTTTTCCGGCGAGGAAAAAGTACATTTTATGAAATCAAAACGCTTGCCGGAATGATTTCAGGGAGAATGGTTATGAGAGCTTCAAAAATGTTGCTGTTTTCAGCGGCGCTTGTTTGTATTTTCACCGGAGCGGTGTCGGCCCAGTATTCACGGACAGAATTACAAAACATGTATATGTCCTATCTGACTACCGAAGGGTATGCGCCTTCAATTGATTCCGATGGCGATGTCGCGTTCAAAAAGGAAGGGAGGCCCTTCTGGATTGAGGTGAACGAAAATGATTTAGGATATTTCAGGATAGGGTATTTGGCGAATTACGCTTTGGATTATGAATACGAAGCGCGCCAGTTTCCCGTTGCCATTGATTACGCGAACAGAAGAACGAAAGTCGCTAAAGTGTATTCGATGGAAGACGGCGGGCGTTTTATGATATCTGCGGAAATATATATCACAAAACCCGAAGATTTTAAAGCCGTATTTAACCGGATGATAAGCGCGATAAACAGAGCCAGAGACAATTTTCTTACCAAAATGGAAGAATAACCCCGGCATGACGCATCCCCGCCGTCCGGCGGAGTCCGCGGATCCGGCAGACTCCGGCGAAAGCCGGCGGGCTTTTTCATGGGGTGCGTTGTACTTGAAGGTTTTTGCATCGCTTTGCGCCGCAAAAACCACGATGTATAGGCTGCCGGGACGAGAGGATTCATTCATCTTGCCCAAAACGTGGTTAAAGGCTATCATGGCTGTATTATGATAGATTTCGTTCATCTCCACGTACACAGCGATTATTCCCTGCTGGACGGCGCGGCCTCGGTAGAGAGCCTCGCGGACAAAGCCGAAGCCTTGGGCATGAGGCACCTTGCCATTACGGACCACGGCAACATGTTCGGGGCGCTCAAGTTCATCGCCGCCTGCAAAGAACATGCGGATCATTCGCCGCGCGCCAATCCTATTCATCCCATTATCGGGAATGAGTTTTATATGGCGCCCGGCTCCCGTTTTGAAAAGAGCGGGTCGGAACATGGAAACAAGTACTACCACCTGATACTCCTTGCGAAAGACGCGCGGGGCTATAAAAATCTCTTGAAATTAACGTCCGCCTCGTATACAGACGGCTTTTACTATAAGCCGCGCATTGATGAGGAAGTTTTGGTTAAATACCATGAAGGGCTTGTCTGCCTTTCCGCGTGTATAGCCGGCGAAATTCCAAGCCTCATTTTGGAAGACAAAATAGAAGAAGCTGAAAAAAAAGCGAGGTGGTTTCGGGATCTGTTTGGAGATGAAGATTTTTACCTTGAATTGCAGGATCACGGGCTGGAGGAGCAGAAAAAAGCTAATGCGGCGCTCATAGACATAGCGAAACACACCGGAATCCCGCTTGTCGTTACTAACGACATTCATTACCTTGAAGAAAATGACGCTGAAGTTCAGGACATC
>JAITAW010000302.1 GCA_031283905.1 Treponema sp.
CGTCCGTTCCCTTAAAACCCTGCTTGCCGGCACGGACTATATCGCCGCAAAGATTGCGGAGGGTTCGGCGACCGTTGAGGAGTACGCCGGGCAGATAGCCCAACGCCAAGCATGGCGGCGGGAAATCGCCGAACTGGAAACCGCATAATTTCCGGCGTTGCCGGATAAATAAAACGGGCAGAGCCACGACAGATTAGACCTGCCGGACAGGTGCTGGTAACACCTTCAACGAAATCGCTGATCCACCCGACCTAGACTAGGTGATCCAAATTTCGGCTGATTCAGTCATAAGGTTTAGTCCGTAATCATAAAGAGTGTTTTTTATAAAGATGAAGACACCGATTAGTTATTACGGGGGCAAGCAGCAGCTTGCAACAATTATTCTGGGACTTATCCCGGAGCATCGGTTATACTGCGAGCCGTTCTTGGGCGGCGCGGCGGTATTTTTCGCAAAAAAACCATCGGAAGTAGAGGTTGTCAACGACACCAACGGCGAATTGATAAATTTTTACCGCGTGGTCAGGCGGGAGTTCCCGGCATTGAAAAAAGAGATAGACCTAAGCCTGTATAGCCGTAAACAGCACCGCCACGCGGAAGTGGTGTATAACAACCCCGAACTGTTCGGCAGGGTAAAGCGGGCATGGGCGGTGTGGATGCTTGCCAACGCTTCTTACGGGCGCAAACTGAACGGCGACTACAACCTTTGCTGTTGAGAAAGCGCCTCAAGCACCTGCTGTTAATTTTCACTTGAGTATCCTCCACTAGGTACTCATTTTCAAGATCAAGCCTTTTTTGCTCTTCCATGTTTTTACTAGGCCTACCGACCGGCCTATCGGGTCTTTGAGTTAGGGATACCATAGCGCCGGACACCCAAAAAGGCAAGCGAAAAATAAATAAAAATTAAAAATATTTTCTAATGTAAAGGGTCAAAATGAAGCGGGATCAAGATTGCGGAAAGGCAAAATTTTTGTTTTTTGTGCAGGTTTACAGCGGAGGCGACTAGCCAAACTATTGTATAAATTATTATATTATATAATTCTATCTGAACGCATATAAACAAAAATATATGCGTCACACGGCGTCCCGTTATGCCAAGCGCCCGCGTACTCTGCTATTTTATGTTTTTATTATATTTTGTTTTAATTTTTCATGTGTAAATTTTGCAATTATTATTGATAGTATAGCTCCAATGAATAGCAATATTTCTACTAGAAACATATTTTTTATGACGCCAACTTGCATTGCCGCTGCCGGTATATCTATTATTGCGTGTAATATTATGGAAAAAGGATACAGCCATAATTTATTTTTTTCATAAACGGAATAAAATACTATTATTGATAATGATAATTGTATACATATTGCAAAAATACGTTCAATCCCGCTAGCTAAAAACAGATACGGGGAAGTTGTTAATATTGCCGTTATTTGCGTATTTATTTGTTCAAATACCTCCCCTTGTAATTTGCCGGTTATTGTTTCTATATTTCCGGCATTGAGAATTATAGCGAGTATCATTGTATTTATCATTGACAAGCCGACAAATAATGCCGCTTCCACTCCGCCATGGCCAATACCATACGCCAATCCTGTTCCAATTCCATTATATTTTTTCTTTAATATTTTGAAAGAAATAAAACGGGCGGTTTCTTCAAAAATACCAGCCATAAAAATACCGTAAATTATATAGATTAAAGGTTTTTCTTTCAAAGTGAATTTTTTAAATACAATTGAATGTATAGACCTTTCAAATATTAATGCAAAAAGAATAAATCCGGCAATTCCCATTATCATTGGGATAATTTTTGCGTTATATTTTTTATAAAGAATGATAAATAAAACAATAGGAAGACCTATTGAAATGATTGCCGATATTGCCATACAAATAATTGAAAATATTGAAACCTGCATTTTACAACCTCCAAGTCATTACGCGCAAAATCCGATTTAATACCCCGCCGGACGACCTGCGGTTCGCGTTTGCCGCGCTAAAGTCTGGCGGCGCGTTCCGTCTTTTGTACGCATAGCCCCGAAGCCTCCCAAAAGACATAATAGACGGCTAAAATTAATACACGCCTTAGCAAAGCCGACGCATGGCGCGACAGACCGGCTTTGGCAGAGGATGCCCTCACAAGACGCTCAGACTTTGTCCGGCGTTTCTTCTCGCGCGACAGGCAGATATTTGCGCATCATCTCCAGAACATCGGAGATGTTCAGCGGTTTGCCTATATGGTCGTTCATGCCTGCGGCAACGCACCTCTCCACGTCCTCTCGAAACACGTTCGCCGTCATCGCCACTATCGGTATTTCCCGCGCCTTCGGCGTCCCAAGCCCTCGAATCCGTCTCGTCGCCTCAAACCCGTCCATCCCGGGCATTTGCACGTCCATGAATATCATCCCATACCGCTCCGGCGCGGCGGCGAACATCTTCACAGCCTCCGCGCCGTTTTCCGCGCACTCTATGATCACCCCGGTCGGCTCGAGCAACGTCACCACGATCTCCCGGTTGATGTCAACGTCCTCCGCAAGAAGCACGCGGATCCCCTTGAACCCGTCGCCCCACAACAGGGGAGTCACTTCCTCCGCGCCTCCCTTGTCCATGCACTCGTTGACGCAATCGACTATCGCGGACGGAAACAGCGGCTTCGAGAGAAACGTGTCCACCCCGGCCTCCTTTGCCTCCCCCTCTCTGAAGCTCCACTCCATCCCGGATATCATAATCACCACGCTGTTCCCCGCCCCGATCTCTTTTATCCGCCGCGACACCTCTATGCCGTCAAGTCCGGGCATTTTCCAGTCCACAAAATACACATCGTACTTCACGCCGCTCTCAAGCCGCTCCAACGCCTCCGCCCCGCTTGACGCCGTGTCGCAGACTACCCCAAACTCCCGCCCGATGTCCTCGAAATATTCCCGTATCTCAGGCGCGTCATCTATCGCCAGTATCCTCACGTTCTTCCAGTTTACCCCGGGGCTCAGCAGGCTGGCGCTCTTTTCCTCCGTCCCGCGCCCCAGATCGACCGTAAACAGAAACGTAGACCCGCTCCCAAGAGCGGACTCCACCCATATCCTCCCGCTCATCATCTCCACTATCCGCTTCGATATGGCAAGCCCAAGCCCCGTGCCGCCATACTTGCGCGATGTGCCGCTCTCCGCCTGTTGAAAGGAGTTAAACAGCTTCGCCATCTGCTCCTCCGAAATCCCTATCCCGGAATCCGCCACTTCGAACCTCACCGTACACGCCCCCTCCTCCTCTTTGACCAAATGCGCGTCCAGCCGTATACAACCCTGCTCCGGCGTGAATTTCACCGCGTTGGAGAGCAGGTTGGCGATCACTTGCGCCAGGCGCTGGTCGTCTCCCACCACCATGCGCGGAATGCGCCTGTCGATATTGACGGAGAAATTCTGGAACTTCTCCTCCACCCGGAACCCGATGACGCCCACAACTTTGCGCAGCATCTTCTCAAAGTCGAAGTCCACAGGCGACAATTCCAGCTTGTTCGCCTCTATTTTCGACATGTCAAGAATGTCGTTGATGACCCCGAGCAGGTGCGTGGAGGCGTTCTCTATCTTCCCGAACGCATAGTTCTTCCGCTCAATGTCCGGAGACCTTTTGCCTATCAGCGTCATCCCGATGATGGCGTTCATCGGCGTCCTCATCTCGTGCGACATGTTCGACAGAAAGTCGCTCTTGGAGCGTGAGGCGGACTCGGCCGCCTCCCTCATCCTGCCCGACTCCGCGTACAACTCGCCCATGCGCTGCATCATCGTGTTCAGATGGCGCTCCATCACACCGAACTCGTCGTCCTCCGACACCTCGATCCGCTTCGAGAATTCGCCTGACGCCGCGACATCCGCGAAGTCGTTCACCTTACGCGCCACGCGCCGCAAGCGCCGCGCGACCGCCGCGACGCTCACGCTCACCAGCAAAAGCCCTATGATCGGCACCAAGACGATGGGGGCGAATACGCTCCAGTCAAAACCGGCGAACTCATCGCGTTCAACGAGAATCGTTAGTATCCAGCCGCTCTCAGGCAGCGTCTTGTAATAGGCCAGGTGATCGACCCCGCCCCACTTCAGCGCGGACGAGCCGCCGCCGGTCTCAAGCGCCAGCTTCCCGAACGCGGCCAGATCCGGATCCGCCTCCCGCAGAACATGGCCTCCGAAGCTCCTTGCGCCGCCGGGGAACGAGATGTACTCCCCGCTCGCGCTGATGATGAACGCCTTCCCGGTCTCTCCCACCGAGATCGAGGCGGCGATTTCTTGAATGTTGGCGAGCGACATGTCCGCCGTAGCAACCCCGCGCATATTCTGATTTTCATCGAAAAATGGAACGGTAACCGTAACCATGACAACGGTTGTAAGCGGATCATAGAAAACGTCCGTCCAAACGGATTCGCCCTTCGATTCACGGCCGACTAGATACCAGTTTGCGTTGTGGTAGTCCACTCCGCTTGCGGATGCGTAATCCTCTTCGTATATGATTTCTCCATCGTTAATATGTACATAAGGTCCAAAGTAACGCCTGTCAGGGTACAATCCGTATGGCTCGAACCAGATTCCGCCGCCCATCGTGTTGGGGTTGGAGCTTATCACGCGCATGATGAACCGCTTCATCTCGCCGTTCTCAATGGATTCCATCGTGCAGGTTTCCATATAAATAGCCAGCGTACGCGCAATGTTCGCATGTTTGGTCAACTCATGTTCAATTTTAAGGCTCGCATACGCGAAGTTTTCATTGATTTTTTCGTTTATCTGCTCCCTGATTTGAGAATTCGCCACCCTCTGCGTAATCAACATGAAAAGCAGGGTGGATATTCCTACGATAGGTACAACAGACAGTATAATGCGTGAAGCTATGCCTTTGAATCGCACTTTTTCATCCTCCACATAAATATAGAAGTATATTCGTAAAGACGCTTGATTTGCAAGGCGTATGGTACCTGATTATCCTCAGAACCGGCCATGTTTGACCTGTTTTACGGCCCCCGGGGAGACCCTTCTTGCCGTTGTTTTCGATCCGCGCCGCAAAATACGCCGTCATCCGCTCTCTCCAAACTCGAGCACGTCCTTCTTCGGCTTCGTGAAAAACGATTTGCGTAAATCGTCAGGGCTTGCCGGCGGCCTCATGTAGTCGGCGGTTCCCTAGCGGCCGCATCGGGAGTACCGTTTTATAAATCGGCGTCAGACGCGGTTGCGTTTACATGTGCGTTACCGGCGCTCAGCGCCTATTTCCTCGAAACTTGTTGCGGAAACAGATGTTGAGGCGGAGGTAAATGAGACTTTTTGTTTTCATGAGGAACTGACAAGCTCAGCAACGCCCGTTTTTATACTAAATACTCTAAGGTAAACATCATAAACGCCGGACCCTGTCCATCTGTTGTTTGAATCGACTGTTGTGACAAATTCGCGCTCCGTTACAGAGAGTTTCACGGTTGCGGAATGAGGCGTTGAAAGAGAAAATATTACGTGGTTCGTACAGCCGCTGTCCGCTCCGGCGATAACTCCATCCCGGGACAATTCCCCCGGCGCGGTTTGTCCTACTGGAAAAATGAACCTCCCCGCCCTCCAGGTCGGGGTATCTTGTAAGCGTTACATCATTTACGAGGTTCGTTCTGTTTTGAAGGAACCGCTCTGGAAGCCCGGCCAAGATTTTCTGTCAGGATCGTTACCGGGGGGATAGTAAGGATTGGAGGGAGCAAGCTCTGTTGCCGGATCAAGCGCTGTTGCGTCATCAAAGTCTATGGTTGCCGCTCCCGCTGTAAAACTTACGGAATTCACCCTATAATAGTGTTCTCCGTCTCCCTCCGGCATCACAAATACCGCGAATGTCCCGCTTTCCCTCCAACGAGTATGCATGGAGCGATATACCAGCGGGATGGTCAACGTGTAGTATGAACTTGAACTACTGTATGAAACGTCATCATTTGACAAATGGGTTCCCGCGACAAAACCCGTCTGTGTTATCGCATCATCAGATGTTGCTCCAACGGGAAAATACCTATTGAGCCGCCGCTCCTTTCCGTTTATGGTCCGGTTGACCGTAGTTTTTTTGATAATGTTTTAGTACCATTATCTTTATAGATTCTATCAGCATTTTTTATTCTGTTAAGTGTTTTTGTTCTTTTTTTTTAAATTTCAAAAATTATTGCGCATAACGTCTTTGTTACGGAATGAATGCGGCAACGAGCGGACCTCGCGGCCCCTTTTTACGCCTGATGAAAAAGGATGCGTGTAAACCGTAGGGGCTTACGGGATCCACATCGCTTCCGGTTACGTAGATCAGCCTGACGCCCAACTCGTGCCGTCCCACCAAATAGGTTTCCGCCATGACCTGCGCCGCGGGCTTTCCGGCCGGGGTCAACGTGGCGTCATGGGGTTTCAGTCCCAGACTCACAATATCCGCGTCCGTGAGAGGCGGCTCAAGAAAGTAGCGTTTCTTGACGTCCCGCATTTCCGCGGCGAGCGCGTTGAAGGCTTCACGGCGCCGCGCGGTCGCCACGGGCGTACGGGTGGTCTCGTTTTTCGCCGCGTCCAGCGCGGTTTCCGCGCCGCCGGCGAGGGCCGCTAGTTTCTCCGCGACCGCCGCCGGAATGTTCCACGCGCCCGCGTTTATCGCGACAACCGC
>JAITAW010000147.1 GCA_031283905.1 Treponema sp.
GATACGCCTGAGAAGTTAAAGCCCGTTCCTTGCGCGCCGTCCAGCGTAATGGTAAGCTCAAACATGTACTCGTTTGGTCTGAATTCGTAGCGTTTTATCAACCGGAACATGTTGTTTCCGGAACCGCCGGTTGTAACAAAGTCGCGGTAGAATTCAACAATGTAATCGGAAATGCGGCGCATATTGAACAACGATGTTACCGGCGTAGCGTTACTATTACCGAACGCAACGGTAAACGCATGGGATTCGCGGTCGCCGCCGCTTAACACCATTTCCACTGAATCTTCTTTATCGCTGTGTTCCTTGAGTTTATAAGAAACTATGTCGCCGCCCGCGTTGCTTAACGCCGCCACAACAAGCCCGTTGTCTATGATTATCCGCTCTTCATGGCCGGGCGCTTCCACAGCCGCCGCAACAGCCGCGCCCTCCGGCGTCCCGCCGCCTGACGGCTGGACCGCATCCGGCGAGACGGGCGAAACGCCGCCGGATGTTCCGCCGTCCGTCCGCTCCACCGGAACCGGCGCGGCAGGCTGTTGTATGGGATAAAAAATCCCCTGAATGACAAAGAACCCTACGATGACAACAGTCGAAAGAACAACCGCTAATATTGTATTTTTCTCCACAGAGAGCCTCTTGTTTTATCTAAGTTTTAATATAAGGAATTCATTGCGATAGCGCTTTTTTTCCTCAGCCTGCTTCATGGAAACGCTCTTACGGTACCGAATCATAACCGCCCGCATGAAAAGGATGGCAACGGAGCAATCGTTTGAGCGCCAAGAAACCGCCTCGGAAGAAACCGTACTTTTCTATCGCCGCGAACGCATACGCGGAACACGACGGAACATACCGGCAACAGGGTCCGACATAGGGCGAAATCGCGTATTGATAAAACCGTATTAAAAGAAGCGCGGCCTTCCGCAACAACGCGCTCGATATCTTGTATACGCGACTCACGCTCGTTCCTCCGCCGCCTTCACCACAAACAAGTCCGCTCTGGAAAACAACCGCCGCAACTGCTCCATGCGGTCGGAAAAAGTATCCTTGCCAACCGGATACACCAGCAACGCCAAATCAAACCCCTGTTTAACATCGCGCTGTAAATGGCGGTACGCTTCCCTTCCCACCCTGCGGCACCGGTTCCGTTCCACGGCGTTTCCGAATTTACGCGAAAAGGTAAACGCTATCCTGTTATGCCCCACACTATTCTTCAATACAAACAATTTAGCGCCAAAACAGGCGCTAACCCTACCCTCTTTGAATACCGCCCTGATTTCTCCGCGTTTTTTCAGCCGGCATTCCCGCCTGAACCGCAAATTCCCTTCTTTTTGTCCTGCTTCTAAATTCCCTGAATCGCCCACGCTTAATACGGCTTTTTCTCATCAGAAACCGTCAATTTAAACCGTCCCTTTGCCCTGCGCCTTTTCAAAACCAACCTGCCCCCGCGCGTCTTCATCCTTGCCCGAAATCCGAATTTCCGGTTGCGCTTAACCTTACTGGGCTGATATGTCCTTTTCATGCGTTCTCCTTATATTATATATATATGCGGACTTTCCCGACATTCCGCTACGCGGATGAACCGTCCGCCATGCCCCGGCGTATTCGACATTGGGAAAATCTCTCTCTTGCATTATAGTACCCAAACAGGGATACTACTATAGTAAAGATACTCAAAAAGATCAAGGAGGGAAAGCGCAATTTACGTACTAAAAAATTTTCATCTGGTTGATGAGCATAGCGACATGATGGGATGCGTTGTCATTGAAAACGGCATTATACAAGAAGTTGTCCCGCAAGGCGCGTCCGGCGGACGCCCGTCCGTATACGCGGATGCGATTATTGACGGAAAAGGGCTGACGCTGCTCCCCGCGTTTATCGATTTGCACGCGCATTTTCGGGATCCGGGCTTTCCCGGTAAGGAGACGCTTGAATCCGCAAGCCTCGCGGCCCGCGCGGGCGGTTACGCCACCGTAGTCTGCATGGCGAACACCAGGCCGCCGCTTGACACGTTTGAAGCCGTGCGCTCGCTCAGAGAACGTGCCGCCGCCTTGGGGCTTATCGATCTGTATCCCGCGATGTCGCTGACAAAAGGCATGGAAGGAAAGGAGTTGTCTGACATTAAGCGGGGATTGATGAAAGAAGAAAACGGCGCGTTCCGCCCTCCTGCCCGGGAGCCGCCGCTCCTGTTTTCCGAAGACGGCAAAGACGTTTTTGACGACGCCCTCTTTCTTGAGGCGTGCGCCGCTGCCGCGCAATTCGACGCGCCGGTGTCCTGCCACTGCGACAATGGCGGCGTTGAGGCGGAAAAGGCGAAACGCGCCGGCGAAACGCGCGAGGTGTGGAGCCGCATTGAAGAAAACAACGCTACGGAACGGGCGCTCCGGATTGGGGGCGAAGCGGGTTGCGCCCTTCATATCGCCCATGTGTCGACAAAGGAGGCTGTCGCTACGCTGCGGGACGCAAAGCGGAAAAACCCTCGCGTCACCTGCGAAGCGACTCCGCACCACATCGCGCTCACCGGGAAAACCGCCGCGCTTTTGGGAAACGAATCGTTCGGGCGGGTGAATCCGCCCCTGCGTACCGAGGAAGACCGGCTCGCAATTATCGCCGGCATCGTTGACGGTACCATTGACGCAATAGCCACGGATCACGCGCCGCACGCCGCGCAGGACAAGGCGAACGGCGCTCCCGGGTTTTCAGGCCTTGAGACGGCTTTTGCCGTGTGCTACACGGAACTAGCGCGAGGGGGCGCTGTCAGCCTTCAAAAGCTGTCTTCGCTTATGAGCGCGTCGCCGGCGCGTATACTGGGGCTGAAAGACAGGGGCGCCATACGGGAAGGCTTGCGCGCGCATCTCGTTGTCGTTGATACGGAAGCGGAATGGACCGTGGATCCGTTCGCGTTCAAGTCCAGAGGAAAGAATTCGGCGTTTGCCGGCAGAAAGGTTTTTGGGAAGACGCTCGCAACAATACGGGCGTCAATGATACAGACGCTGGCCGTGTTTTGATCCGTCCGCAGGCATCGCGCCCGCGCCTTTGCGATTCCTGGCGCTACCGCCGAAAGCCGCTTCCCATTTCTCCCGCAATGCGCTATAATAAAGGCATCTTACCTATTAAAAGGAGCGTATCATGTTGGAATATACCCTTGAAGAGAACCTGTTGACGGACGAAGCGGGCGACTACCGGGGGCAGGTGGTCAACGTTACCTCGTATACGGGCGGGGAGCTTGCGGACCGTATCATGAAGATAGGCGCGGGGCTCACCCGCTCGGACGTCGCCTCGGTGCTGGAGGCGGCGAAGCAGGTGATCGCGGACATCATCGCCGAGGGCGGGGCCGTGCATTTCGAGCTGTTCAACGCCTATCCCAGCATCCAGGGCGTGTTCAACGGCCCGGACGAGGCGTTCGACCCGGCGAAGCACAAGGTGCGGATAAACCTGCACCCCGGCGCGGCCCTGCGCTCGGCGGTGAGCCAGATCAAGCTGAAGCGCGTGGCCGCCGTGCTTACCGGCACGGTGATCACCTCCGTGGTGGACGTGAAGAGCGGGACGGTCAACAACAAGCTGACCCCCGGGCGCGACATCAAGATCGCGGGGGCCAAGCTCAAGATCGCCGGGGACGACCCCTCCGCGGGCCTCTACTTTGTGCCGGCGGCGGGCGACCCCGTCAAGGTTGACCCCACGGACATCGTGGTCAACAACCCGGCGGAAGTCATCGCCGTGATCCCCGCGCTGACTGCGGGCGCGTGGCGGGTACGGATTACCACGCAGTACAGCAGCGGGAAGGCGCTCAAAAGCCCGCATACCTTCACGTTTGACAAGGACCTGACGGTCGGCTCCGCGTGAGAGAGGCTCTCACCTCCGCGTGAGAGAGGCTCTCGCTTACCTACAGGGGCGTCGTCAGACACGCGGGCGTGTCTTCAGACACTTACGGGTCTGACGCCTTTTCCGGACCGGCCCTGCCGGGGGATAGGTGCGTTAAGGGGAGCGTCAGGATGAAAGCGCGTTTGCCGGCAAACGCGCTTTTCCGCGCCCTCCTGACGTACCGGCTTTTGGCGCGGGGCGTCATCGCGGAGAGCGGAGATACGGCGGCTATGCGATGCGGCACGGCGGAGGTCAGCTACCGTATCGGGCCGTAACGGGCGGCACAATCCGCCACGGAGGGCGGATGGCGCCGTTGGAGGTGTGCGCCGTAGTGCGCGCGCCGCTTACCGCAACCTCCGCCCTTCCGCCATAGGCGGAAGGCATGGGTAGACAGTAATGGACACACGCGCCCTCCATGTCGCGGACGGCTTCGCCGCCCACACGATAGATTAAAGAGGAGAACCATGATGAAAAAGAGCGGTTTGTTTGTGTTGTTTCTTGCGCTGGGACTGGCGTCCGTTGCGGCGCAACAGAATGCTTCTGCTCCGCAGAAGTACGCGCTGGTCATCGGGAACGGGGCGTATACGGGCATTACGCGGCTCAACAATCCGGTGAATGACGCTAACGACGTGTCCGCGGCCCTGCGGGGCCTGGGCTTTACCGTGGATACCCTGACCAACGCGGACCGGGCGCGGATGGAGGACGCCGTAACGCGGCTGCGGAACCGCCTGGCCGCCTCCCGGGGCTCCTACGGCTTCTTTTACTACGCGGGGCATGGGGTGCAGAGCAACGGTGAAAACTACCTGATACCCGTTGACGCG
>JAITAW010000153.1 GCA_031283905.1 Treponema sp.
TTCCACCCATTAGTAGGAGACAGTACCTTGGCAAAATACCCGTTTAGTGAAATCGAACCAAAATGGCAGAAATACTGGGAAGAACACAAAACCTTCGCGGCAAAAGAAGACCCATCCTTCCCCAAAGAAAAGCGCCGTTATATACTGGATATGTTTCCCTATCCCTCCTCCCAGGGACTCCACGTAGGACATCCAGAAGGTTACACCGCAACCGACATTTACTCCCGTTACCTCCGTATGAACGGCTATAATGTACTCCACCCTATGGGCTTTGACGCATTCGGGCTTCCGGCTGAAAACTACGCCATCAAGACAGGCGCTCATCCGGCCGTAACCACGGCGGCGAATATCAATAGGTTCCGCGAGCAAATCAAAAAATTCGGGTTTTCCTACGATTGGGATCGTGAAGTCGATACGTCAAGCGTGGAGTACTACACCTGGACGCAGTGGATATTTCTCCAGCTTTTTAAGAAAGGGCTTGCCTACGAATCGGAAAGCCCCATCAACTGGTGTCCGTCTTGCAAAACCGGATTGGCAAACGAGGAAGTCAAGGACGGATTCTGCGAGCGCTGCGGCGCTAAAACAACCCGCAAACGCATCCGGCAATGGATACTTAAAATCACCGCGTACGCGGAACGGCTGCTCGAAGACTTGGACGGCCTCGACTGGCCCGAACCGATCAAAATCATGCAGCGTAACTGGATAGGCAGGAGCGAGGGCGCAAACGTTGTGTTCGGTATAGACGGCTTCCCCGATACGCTTGAAATTTATACGACCCGTCCCGACACGCTTTTCGGTGTTACGTATATGGCGCTTGCCCCGGAACACCCCCTCGTGGAGAAGATCACGTCTCAGGAACAGAAAGCCGCGGTCGCCGCCTATATCGGCGAAGCCGCAAAGAAAAGCGACCTTGAGCGCACCGACCTCGCCAAAATCAAAACCGGCGTCTTCTCCGGTGCATACGCGGTAAATCCGGTCAACAACGAAAAGATTCCCATCTGGATAGCCGATTATGTGCTTATCTCGTACGGTACCGGTGCGATCATGGCGGTTCCCGCGCATGACGAGCGGGACTGGGAATTCGCTAAAACCTTCGCCCTTCCCATTCGGCAGGTAGTTTCCGCAACGCCTGACGCCGCCGCCGGCGAACCCGCCATCTGCACGGCCGGCTACGGCTACAGCGTCAATTCCGCGCAATTCACCGGACTGCCCACGGAAGAGGCAAAAAGACAGATTGCCGCGTGGATAGAAGAACGGGGCTTCGGCAAGAAAGCGGTGAACTACAAATTGCGGGACTGGGTGTTCAGCCGGCAGCGGTACTGGGGCGAGCCGATACCCGTTATTCACTGCGGCGTATGCGGCGTAGTGCCGTTGCATGAAAGCGATTTACCACTCCGCCTGCCGGAAATACAATCCTATGCTCCCACCGGCACTGGCGAATCCCCGCTTGCCAACATCAAAGAGTGGGTGAACACAACCTGTCCCGTGTGCGGAGCGAGCGCCCGCCGTGAAACCAACACCATGCCCCAATGGGCCGGTTCCTGCTGGTACTACCTCCGGTACCTAGACCCGCGTAACGGCGAGGCCTTTGCTGACAAAGAGAAAATCGCCTATTGGTCGCCGGTTGATCTCTATGTGGGCGGCGTCGAACACGCGGTGCTCCACCTTCTCTACAGCCGCTTCTGGCACAAGGTCCTCTACGATTTAGGCCTCGTTGCCACCGGCGAACCCTTTCAGCGCCTGATCAATCAGGGCATGATTTTAGGCGAAGACAACCAGAAAATGAGCAAAAGCAGGGGAAACGTCATCAACCCTGACGATATAATCCGCGAATACGGAGCTGATTCCATGCGCGTCTACGAAATGTTTATGGGCCCGCTTGAGGTGGGCAAACCCTGGGCAACCGCCGGCTTAACCGGCGTGTCCCGCTTCCTTGACCGGCTCTGGGCCATAAGTGAAAAAAGCGAAAAAAGCGAAGACGGCGCGTCTAAAAATGCGGACAACTCTTCCGCCCCGGACTCGCTTCTTCCCCTGCTTCACAAGACCGTCAAAAAAGTCTCCAACGACACCGCCAGCTTGAACTTCAACACCGCGATCAGCCAAATGATGATCTACTCAACCGAGCTTGCCAAACTCCCGTCCGTGCCTCGCGCCCTGTGGGAGCCGCTCGTGATCATGGTAAGCGCATACGCCCCGCATCTGGGCGAAGAACTCTGGGAAAGGCTCGGTGCTACGGAATCCGTATCAAAAGCGTCCTGGCCCCATTGGGACGAGGCCATTGTCTTTGACAACGAGGCGGTCATTGTCGTGCAAGTCAACGGCAAGATACGGGACAAGTTCACGGTTCCTGTGGAAACGCCCAAAGAGGAGCTTGAAAAAATCGCGCTCGCTTCTCCGGCAACGCAAAAATGGCTCGATCGCCCCATCGTGAAAATTATCACCATACCAGGCAAACTCATAAACATCGTCCTAAAAAAATAATTTTTACCTTGCGAGGCGTTTTTTCCTTGCCGCCGGATTTTTTTGTTTATCAAAGAAAAATCTCTCATTCATAGAGGGGCCGGCCCCACAGCCTTGGAAGCGGCGGCCCCCCATGTACGAGGTTCGTTCGGAAGTTATGTAACCGTGAAGATGTGCGCGGCAAACCCGTCCGCCGCCGTTTTTGCCGGCGTTACCAACGCTAACTGCCCCAAAGAGCGCCGCCTGCGGGCGCGCAGTAGGCCCCGCCGCAAATAAAAAGGCGGCCCGCGTGGTTCCACACGAGCCGCCCGTTACCGGTTGCGTTGCCGCCCGGAAACGCCCCTCCGCCCCGGCTATGCCCCCGGCGCTTCCTCGTTTCGTTCAGCTCCAATACGGCAAGCTGGGGCGCGGGCAGCGTTGCGGACTGCCTTGGCGCCGCGTTGTTCCCTTGGGTCATGTATGTATCCGTCTGCGTCTGCCGGCGTTTCGCCGCCGCAAGCTTTGGCAACGATGCCTTGCCGCGGAACGCTCATCTGGCCGAAACCTTCCATCTGCTCCAATCGTCCGTCATACCCGGATACGCTCTCACCCAGAATGTATCGCTCATAATTCTGTCGGTAATTTCAAGGTTTCCCGCAATACGAAATCCTTTTTTATTCGGCGCATAGTATCAAAATACGGGTGTTTTACCAGATTACCCGCGAAAAGCATTCGGGTCTGTACGCCTTTGTTTTCTATGCTTTTTACCAACAGCCGCGCTTGCCCGGAACCTTTCATCGTCTTCCCGTTTTTTCCGGCGGTGCCCGCCGTGTATTCCGGCCTCCCCGGTCCGCTCCCAGCAAAAAGTGCGAGAAGCGAATGAAAGAGATGCTCGCGGGGGGTACCACGCTGCTGTATGTTTCCCACGACAACGCGAGCGTTCGGCATCTCTGCGAGAGGGCGATCTGGTTAAAGAAAGG
>JAITAW010000155.1 GCA_031283905.1 Treponema sp.
GATTCCGCGGTTTCTATTGCAGGAACAAGCAGGCCGAACACCGAAGCCGAAATCATAATACCGGCCGCAAAACCCAAGAAAATAGTTTGAATAAGCCTGCCGGTCTGATTACGAAAAACGAACACCATCGCCGATCCGAAACACGTCATAAGAAAAATAAAACCTGTTCCTCCCGATACCCATAATAAACTTTGCATACGCCGTCCTCCTTTTAGCTCATTGAGTATATGTAACCGTAAATCTTTTGAAAGTTTTTGTCTATGGCTCACCTTCTTTTTACATCCACGACGCGGCTTTTCCTCCGCAATGGGAACATCCGAAAATCTTCACATTGTTTTTGCCGTCTTTTATGGTCATTTTCGCCGTAAGAATTTCGTCTCTGGTGATTTCCGTGAAGCAAACCGGACATGTACGCTTTTCTTCCCCGTAAAGGCAGTGCGGGCAGCCGCTTATGTGCAGCAATTTTTCGCCGTTTGCAGACGAGATCGCAGCTGATTTCACACGCTCGCCGTGGTTGAGTATGCTGGAGCAGACGGGGCAGCGCGGGGGCTTCACGGCTTTTACCGGCACGGCTGCCGGTTTGCGTGTGCGCGGCTGTTCCTCCGCTGCGCTTGAGGGGGGCGTTTCCCTCCGCAGTTTGTTCGCTTGGTTACGCAGAACATAAAGCCCCAAACAGAGAAGAAGGATGCCTGTTGTTATCAGTACTAATTCCATCGCTCTATGTATCGGCATAAAATGAGCGCCGCCGAAGCGCCGCGGAATCCGCGCGGATTCCGCGGCGGAATTTTCGTTTGAAAAGAAAGGCGGAGGGATTTGTCCGCAGTTTCCGATTATAAAAAACATACCTAATAAATTGGTATTATAATATTAAATTATTAGTAATAATATTTATAATGTATTATCATTTATATAGTTACAATGCTTTTTTTATCAAAAAGAATCGAAAAAAGTTGCTTTTATTACTATATTGTGTTATTCTGTCATAAGAAAATCAAGGGTAGAACATTACCGGAGGAAAAAATGAACAAGAATGATCCGCGCTACGAAAACTACCTGCAAATCTTGCGGGAAGAATTGATTCCCGCAATGGGCTGCACCGAGCCGGTCGCCATTGCGCTTGCGGCAGCGCGGGCACGCGAGACATTGGGCGTTTATCCCGAACGGGTTTGCATAGAAGTCAGCGGAAACATCATAAAAAACGTTAAGAGCGTTATAGTGCCGAATACCGGCGGGCTTAAAGGGATAAAGGCTGCGGCGGCCATAGGCATTATCGCCGGGCAATCTGATAAAAAACTTGAGGTGATCGCTGAGGTTGACGCCGCGCAAAAGGCGGCGGCGAAAGCGTTTTTGGAAAAGACGCCGATGGATGTGCGGATGGCAAGGACCGGCAAGGTTTTCGACATTATGATCATCGTCTTCGCCGGGACTTCTTCGGCAAAAGTAAGAATCACCGGTTTTCATACCAATATTTCACTCGTTGAAAAAGACGGGACGGTCATCTTCAAGCAAAGCGATTCGCAAGAGCCGGAAGAGGCGGATCGGAGCCTCCTGGATGTCGCCGGAGCGCTGGATTTTGCGGAAACGGTCGTCATAGACGATGTACGCCCCATAATAGATCGCCAGATTGAGTACAATTCCGCGATCTCCACAGAGGGGCTTATCAGCGGCTATGGAGCGAATATCGGCAAAGTTCTGCTTAAAAACTATGGCAGCAGCGTTCAGGTACGTGCAAAAGCGGCGGCTGCGGCAGGGTCTGACGCCCGCATGAACGGGTGTGAAATGCCGGTCGTCATTGTGTCGGGAAGCGGCAATCAGGGCATGGCGGCATCCCTGCCGGTCATTGAGTACGCCAAAGAGCTTGCTGCCGGGCATGAGAAGCTGACCCGCGCCCTTGCACTTGCAAACCTCATCACCATTCACCTGAAAACCGGCATCGGAAGGCTCTCCGCCTACTGCGGCGTCGTGAGCGCCGGCGCGGCAGCCGGCGCGGGTATCGCCTATTTGCAGGACGGCGGCTTGGAAGAAATCTCGCACACCATTGTCAATGCGCTTGCCATTGTATCGGGAATCGTGTGCGACGGCGCCAAGGCATCGTGTGCGGCTAAAATCGCGGCGTCCGTGGATGCCGGCATTCTGGGCTACACCATGTTCAAAAACGGGCAACAGTTCTACGGAGGAGACGGCATCATCGCGCATGGGCTTGAAAAAACTATCAGGAACATCAGTTACCTCGGCAAAGAGGGTATGCGTAAAACGGATGAAGAGATCATCCAATTGATGCTGGAAGAATGAGGCGTTCTCAACGCGGCGCATTACGCCCTCATTCATAGTATAGGGATTTCCACGGTTTTTGCCGTGCCTAATAATATTATTACTTGCGAAAAGGAGCAGGAAAATGAAAAATTTGTTTAAAAGCTTGCCGTTCCGCCTGATATTGGCGTTGATCATCGGCATAGCGCTTGGGATTGCCGCTAATGAGGCGGTGATACAGATCGTGATTACCGTACAAAAGATTTTGAGTCAGGTCATCATGTTTGTCATTCCGCTGGTTATTCTTGGCTTTATAGCGCCTTCGATAACCAAACTAGGAAACAGCGCGTCCAAAATTCTGGGAATTGCGCTTTGCATCGCTTATGTTTCCAGTGTTTGCGCGGCTCTTATGTCTATGTTCGCCGGATATGGTATTATCCCGCGCCTCAACATCGTGTCCATCGTTGAAGAAACCCGGGCGCTGCCCACGGTCATATTTGAGCTTGCGATACCTCAAATTATGACGGTGATGAGCGCCCTTGTTCTGGCGCTTTTCATCGGACTTGCCACGGTGTGGACAAAAGCCAAATTGACCATAACGCTTTTGGATGAATTCCAAAAAATTGTTATAGCCGTGATAACGACAATCATTATTCCGCTTCTGCCGGTCTTCATCGGCTGTACATTCGCCGGACTCGCATACGAAGGTGCAATCACAAAGCAGCTTCCGGTATTCCTCGTTGTTATTCTTATCGTCATGCTTGGTCATTGCGTTTGGCTTACGGTTTTGTACGCCATTGCGGGCGCGTACTCAGGAAAGAACCCGCTCAAGGTGCTGAAATACTACGGTCCCGCGTACTTAACCGCAGTCGGCACCATGTCTTCAGCCGCAACGCTGCCTGTGGCGTTAAGCTGCGCGAATAAAGCCGCGGACGAGGGGACTCTCCGCAAGGATATGGCGGCGTTCGGCGTCCCTCTGTTTGCGAATATTCACCTGTGCGGTTCGGTTCTCACTGAAACATTTTTTGTCATGGTTGTTTCTAAAATTCTTTACGGAACGTTCCCGGCTCCCGGCGCCATGATCCTGTTCTGTCTGTTGTTAGGTATATTCGCTATCGCGGCGCCCGGCGTTCCGGGCGGCACGGTTATGGCATCGCTCGGCTTGATCATCAGCGTCCTCGGTTTTGACGCGAACGGCACCGCCCTGATGCTCACCATTTTCGCCTTACAAGACAGCTTCGGCACGGCCTGCAACGTAACCGGCGACGGCGCGCTCACCTTGATTCTCACCGGTTTTGTAGAAAAGCGCAACTTGAAAGAACAAAATTTGGCAGTGGATTTGTAGTA
>JAITAW010000158.1 GCA_031283905.1 Treponema sp.
GCCGGCAGTTCCTCTTCAGGGTTCCTCATGATGAATACGGCTGTCTTCCGCCCGTCCTCCTTATCATCCGCGGCTTGCCCGCCTTGAGGACGCGGGCCGCGCGGCCCGCCGTCTCCCGCAGATAACGGCCGAGCGGGAACGCGACGGAACAGGCTTCCATGCCGGCCGCATCATCCCTGCGCGGCGGGGAGGCCGGACGCTCCCCGCCGTTCCCGCCGGCCTTTACACCGCCCGTCCGTCCCGACCCTCCTCCCTCACCGGGCATACGGACTTCAACGGCCCGTTTGGCCAAATCCAACCCTACAAAACGCCGTTGCCGGTGTTCCGTCATCCGCCTCCAGAAAATAAAACAGGGGATGGGAGGCCTACGCCTCTCAAAGGGGTACGCCGGGATCCTGTTCGCGGTAAGGCCGCCACGGCGGCGTTCCGCATCTGTTCGTCCGGCGGCCGGTCTCGGCTCCCTAATCCCGTTGGAATAAGGATACCCGTTATTTCAATAATCATAAAGTCTTGGTTTTTCTCTTTGCCGCTTTGCTCATTCCAACACCAAACGTCATATGGCAGCCAGTTGCGCCTGCTTGCCCGCTTCTATTTCGGCGTCACTTTTCCTGACGTATTCGGGAGCGGACAGGGGATTCTTTTCAATATGGCGGGGCGCAAGGGCAAGTAACGCCTTTGCATAACCATGGCGGTAATTTCTTAGACAACACCCGTCAAGGCGCACCTTTTCCTCCGGCAGATAACGCGCCAACTCCTCATAGAGCGCCGCCGCGTCAACGCCGGTCAGTAAAACCGGGCTTTCAAGCGAGGCGCGGGAGGTCGCTTCGGCAATACATTCCGCAATACGCTCAACGCCCGCGTCCATATCTTCCGAGAGTCGGACGCCCTTTTCAAAAAACGCCGTAAAATACGCGCGTTTCTTTGCATCGATGGCCGGCGCTACATAGCCGTCCCAATCTCCTCGGGAGTACGCCATGCAGTCCAGCGTCCCTACCGCCGCCATCGCAATACCGAAAGGCAGGCAAAGTCCTTTTGCAATCGAATATCCTATCCGCAAGCCAGTGAAAGACCCCGGTCCCTTCATACAGGCGACCACATCCAAGTCCTTGCTCTGTATGCCCGCCGTGGAAAGGAGCATGTCAACGGCATCCATGATGATTTCAGAATGTCTGTTGCCCGCGTCCGCTTCAAAATACCATGCGTGTTCCCCTTCGGAAAGCGCTATCGACAAAACCGGCATCGCCGTATCCAAGGCAAGTATATTCATAGTTTGGCGCTATCCGCAAGGTGGCGGCCTCTAATTCTCCGCCCCCCGTTTTCCATCGCCTCAATGTCAACGAAAACAGCGTCTTTCGGAATGGACGCGGAGATTCGCTCGCTCCACTCGATAACGGCAACGCCGTCCCCATAGAGAAATTCCTCCGCGCCTAACGCGGCGAAATCATCATCGTCATTGAGGCGGTAGGCGTCTATGTGGTAAAGAAGCGACTTGCTCCCATCCGTCCGTTTTCCCTCGTATTCGCTTATAATGGTGTAGGTAGGGCTTGTCACCGTCTCAGAGACGCCGAGTCCCGCGGCAATGCCTTTCGTGAAGCAGGTCTTCCCCGCGCCTAAACCGCCGCGCAAAGCCACAACGCTTCCCATGCCCAACACTAGGGACAGAGAACGCCCGCAATCGTGAGTTTCTTCTTCCGAAAATGAAATAATATCCAAGGGGAGGGAGATTTCCATCAGCGTCAAGGAGGTTAATATGTTTCTTCAATTCCCTGATGATGGGTATTAGCGGGTAATCAACCGGCTCCGCGATGGTAATCAAAATTTCTTTTTGACCGGTTGGTTTTATTTCGATAGAAAAATCAATTTTCCGTTCAACGGACTTATTGATCAACTCCATGATAGCAATACCTGAATAATACATCCGGTAATAAATCGGGACATCTTTTCTAATAATATTTCTTATTTCAAGTATTTGCATATGTTACTCCTTGATGATCATAAGAAAGTGCCGTTTACTCGCGCCGCGCCTGCGATGGTTCAAAGCGCTCGCCACATGACGCGCCTTAACGCGCCATGTGGCGAGCGCCAGACTTCCAGCAATAAATTCCTCTTGAGCGATAGCTCCTTCTCTGAAAACGCGCCGCTCCACACACACTCGAGTGTGCGGCGGCAACAGACCATTTTTACAGTCTATTCGGCCTTTAAAATCAAAAACCACCGTGTTTAAGGCATTACCGGATTTCTGGAACATCTTTAAATTGTATGCGCAAATTATATTACCGCATCTCTTCTCGCTTGATCTGTATCGCCTGTCAAAGACAGATAAGTAATAATAACATTATTATCGGTATAGAACAAGAGCATCTTTAGCTTATTAGAGTGCGTCCGCCGCTCGGTATGCTCCGCAACGCGGTTGCTTGATTTTGTACCTCGTAAAACACCCTATGCTTGTCCGGTTGAGGAAAAGGATAAAACGGCTGGGGATAAGCTATGACCGGGTGGCAACGGATGATTGGGACGGCTTCCTATCGGCGTTTGGGGAAGACAACCAAGTAGGAGGGAAAGAACACACGGTAGGGTATAGAAGGAAACAATTGCCGCTTACGGCATCGGATCAGAGGGGCATTTCGAAGAACCTGTTGTTTCTCCAAGAAACTGTTCAACCACTGAAAAGCTTTTGATTTGGCTTTCTTTTACATTAATTATGCTTTTATCTAACGCACATCATACTTTGTGAATCACCTTCTAAATCTTCTCCGCCACATCTTTCAGTGTTGAATATAACGATACAAGACGCGGCGCCATTTCATATTCCGCCAAATCTCCGGTCAGCACGGTGTCTTTCGCTTCATAAGCCGTCAAAAGTTCATTAAGCGCGTTGGTGAAATCATCAATAAATCGCGTCAACGGAACGGAATCTACGGCAATGGCGTCTATTTCAAGACCAGTCTGTTTTAGCAGGGATAATAGTCTCAAAAGTTTTTCCGTAATATGGGAGAAAAGCCTCATGGTTTCCACAGCTCGTTTGTCTTTGCCGGTCTGCAAGTCAAGGGGCAGGTCTTCCAACCGTGAAACAATTTCCGACACCAACACGTTGCAGTTGAGAATTTCCCGCTTCGGCTCCTCCAACTCCCTCATCCGTTCCTCCAGCAGTTTTAAGGCATCGGTTGAGGAAAGCCCTTCGCCCGACAAACTGGCGTCAACGGATTTTGCAATATCCCTTAGTTGCTCTTTAAGAAAGCTCGCCGCCGCGCTCGATTCAAAGCCGGCTCTTATCATTCTTTTCTCTTCAAATGAGGCGTCTTCCGATGCTTCTAATGCGGATTTTGCATTCATAAGCGCTTCGAGCGTGAAATCTCGCAACGAAGAGACGCGTATATCGATGGATTGCAACCCGCTTAATTCCCGTTCAAACGCCGCAGGAATGTCTTCAATCTGAAGAGGTTCGGCGTTTAGTATGACGCCGCTGATACGGTTACTCGTACCATCAAGCCAAGTTTCCATGCCCGCAAGTAAATCGCCTATATTTTTTTCATTTTCAAGGATAATTCCGGCGTCTTGTCCATTGATGAGTATTTCCATGTTACCTGCCGCCATTACTGTTTTGCCTGCTGAAATTTTCCAAAGAGTTCGACATTTGCTCCATTCGGTTATAGGCGTTTTCCATCTGGTTATATTGTATACGCAATGCGGCTTCTTTTTCCGCAAGCTGCTTGTCTAACGCTGCTATGCGTTGCTCGTCCGCCTTAATGCGGGAGTCAATGGTCGCGGTTCTTATAACGATAAGTCCGCCGGTTTCCACATAGGGTCTGGTAAGGCTTTCGAGCGTGTACGCTACGCCACTGTCAATGATAAGATCGCCATTGGAATCAAAACCGAAAAGCTGTTGCAATCCGGCAAGGTTCATTTCCAAGGCTTCGTCAAGTTTCTTTTCGTCAATTTCAAGATAGCCCCGCAAGCGGGACGGATCATAGCCGCTACTACCACCACTCATGCGCATGTCGGTACCAATGCCGTATTTGGCAAGCATCTCCGTTCCGGTTGCGGTGGGATAGGGCATCGTAACGGCGTTCTGCGCGGCATTCTTGTATTGGGTCAAGGTCGAATCCCCGGCGAACGCGCCCATACGATTACGCATCGCCTCTTGCTCTTCTTCCGATAAATAGGAAAGCTCCTGTACGATGCGGTCATCGTTGCGGGTAAGGACATTGATTTCCGCCATGACTCTGTTGTAATTGCCCACAAAGCTAATAATAGCGTTTTTTATGGTTTCTCTGTCGGCTTCAACCGCTATGCGTACCGGCGTATCGGATGGTTTCTTTGCCGTTATGGTGATGCCGGGCAGAAGATCGTCAATGGTATTGGTTGCGCGGGACACATTGATTCCATCCATAGAAACAACCGCGTCTTGCGCAACGGAAACAGGATTCACCGGCTTATAGTTGACGGGATCACTCGGATCCATGATCTGGACACGGCGGATCGATACATCGCGGTGCGTATTTTTGTTGACGATGTTAAAGGAAACAACGATCTTGCCGATCTCGGAATCGGGAATCTGAAAGGAAACTCTCGTAAAGTCGGGTACATCCTCTATCGGCGCAAGTTCAATACTCGTACCATCCGAAAAAGTCAGGGACAACATGTTCATGTCGTCAATACGCTCAGGCGGTTCAGGCGGCTTCCACTCAGGAATAGGAACCGAAGAAGGAGCGCTGTCAATGACAATGCCGTTAAAGGTTACAGAGCCTGTCTTGGGTACAGAAGGTCCGGGCGGCGCTTCCGCTTTAGGCGGAGGCTCGGTCGGAAGGACTTTTACAGCCGTCTCAAAAAAGATCGTCAACCCTTGGTTTACGACCGTATTATCAGGAAAAGCGATGGAAGCGTTGCCTGTCGCGCTTACTTTGAGACTGTCATTGTCAACAACGGACAAGCTAGCGTCTTGTATCGCATCGCCTACGCCAATGAGCGTTATAGGTATATCGCGTACGTTACTCCGTTGTTCCAATATGCCGCTTTTGAGCGCCAAATCCAACGCCGCATCGGAGAAGATGAGGTTGTTCTCCCCTCCAGTGATTTTTGATTCGATAAGGAGAGACTTTTTCCCGCTCTGCACCATTACAAAACTTGCCTCTATCTTGCCTTTACCTCTACGGTTAAGAGCATCGGCAAAATCTTTGAGAGATCCACCCTTGAAATCGAACGAGATATGTTCCGGTCCTGAATCAAAGGTATAGACGCCCGCTTCTACTGTAAACGAATCATCCACAGGAAGCGAAAGAAACCGGTCTGCCTGTGCAATTTGTTTGACCGTGAATTCTTTTGTCTGAGGCGCGGTTTGTCGTACCGCACTGCCTGTCAGCACCGAAGCGTCCGAAGATGTAATGATACGGTCGTTAAAAGGGTTTTGAAAAGAATAAAGCTGACGAGCGCTGTCCCGCAGGGAAACCATGCGCCTATTTACATCCTGCCAATAGGTCTTTTGCGCTTGCAACCGTTCTTTTTCCTGCTCCGAGCGATCCCGCGGGACGCGCTCTAGCTTCATGAGACCTTCTATCAATCTGTCGGTATTAAATCGGCTTGAAATACCGGGCATGTAAACATCTGACACTACATCAACTCGTCAAATAAAACGCCTATTGTTTCTTTGATTCTACTATGAACTCTGCGCAATTCTTCCGGTGGCAGGATGTTCACCACTTTGTCGGTTTCAGGATCAATCACCTTGACGATAATCTCATGAGATTTATGATCCACGATAAATCTGAGTTCTTTATTCAGCGTAGAACTTATCCGTTCCAGATCCCTCGCCGCTTTACCAACATCTAACAGCTCTACGTTCCTGTTGGATGCGGATAAACTTAGATTATAATCCTTTGCCGCCGAAATTTTCACCGCCCTAGTTAGAGCTAACTGAGCGCTACCGCTTCCTTGCGTATACGCTGATATGTGCAGGTTCATAGCGTATCTCCTTTTTTCGCAGTGGGGTCTACTACCAATTCTAACCGCCGCAGAGCGGCGGTTAGAATTGGTAGTAGACCCCACAATTAAATAGTTTCCTTACAGAACAAACGTTGTAAACAATGCGATGCGGACACAACACCTCGCCGCTTTGCACGAGGTTCATTTCTTTTATTTTCGGCTGTTTTTAACAAGAACTCAAGAGCAACTCTAAAAACATTGTTTTCAGAGTTGCTCGGATTAAAAGAGACGACATCCAGAAGTCTCTTTGTCTAGTTTTTAATAAAGAAACTATAAAAGCTGCACCGCCATCTGAGGTTGCATATTTGCTTGCACGAGAATCGCGGTTCCTGTACGCGCCAAAATAGAATTTTTGGTGTACAGCACGGTTTCAGCGGCGATATTAGTATCCCGTATGCGTGATTCGGCGCTTTGCAAGTTTTCCGCGCCAAT
>JAITAW010000222.1 GCA_031283905.1 Treponema sp.
CCCTGTTTTCTGGGAACCCAAGACAAGATAAACGTTACCATCTACGAAAGATTCGCTTTTCAAAAATTGAGAGAAGACGCTCTTTCCCCCGATATTACCCATTACACCATGGTTCGTCCCGGAAAAGGGGGCGGCTGACGAGCCGGCGCGGCTGGCGGATCGTTTTTCTCAAAGCCGGTGTGAAGGGCTGTTCATACCGGCGCGTTGCGCGTATACTTTTCCCATGAACGCCGGAAGCAATCGATCTAAGCGGAATCGGGATATTAGATGAATATATACTCTTTACCTTCAAAGATTTCCGTGTTGCTTTTTGACATGGACGGTACGCTTTACACGAACCCTTTCTACGCGCAGCTTCAGATCGATCTCGCGATAAAAAGACTCGCCCATGTACGGGGAATATCGCTTGAAGAAATGCGAGGGGAAATCGCGGATTACCGCAGGCGCTGGGCGGACGCCCACAACGGGCGGAAAACCAGCCTTGGCAACGTTTTTCTCGCTTTTGGGATAAGCATAGAAGAGAGTGTGCGCTGGCGCGAGGAACTCTACATGCCTTCGGCCTATCTTTCGCCGGATCCCGCGTTGCGGGAAACGCTTGAACGCCTCAAGACATCGGGCTTAAAACACGCGCTTGTTACCAATAATCCGGTCTCGATAGCTCATAAAACCCTCGCGGCTTTGGATGTCGAAGGTATGTTTGATGTATGCGTGGGACTCGACACCTGCTATGCGTCTAAGCCCAACGAGTCGCCTTTCAGAAAAGCCGCCGAACTGTCGGGCGCACAATGCGCCGAATGCATCTCAATAGGCGACCGGTTTGATGTTGACATTGACGTTCCGCTGAAGCTCGGCATGGGCGGCGTCCTCGTAGACGGCGTTGAAGATGTATATGGGATCGCCGGATTTTTAACCGGGAGCCAATAGTAAGCTTTTTCTTAATAACGGTGGATATTTGGCGCCTAGATATGCTGATAAAGCCAGCACTCCCCTAGAAATTGCCCTGCTCTCCACATGCGCCGGAGTGGTGGATGTGCGGCCGGTAGAAGCCAAAAACATACTTCCGGTCAACGATCTGCGTACTGTCGACCTCAAGCTCGGCGCGGTAGCATACATGGACATGCAGGTGGCGAAGTTTCTGGGCGGTGATCTCTCGCCCCATATGGCGGCACTCAAATTCATCACCGACCGCGACAGTATTGGCACGTACACCAGACAATCAATATGTTTTAAGTTATAAGGGATAATGACAACAGGGTCACAAAGAAATACTATGAAATCATGTTAACAACCATAGGAATCAAATGCACCCGTTGCCAGAATTCTGGCATAACCGGAAACGGAAAAAAAAGCAAGGGTAAACAAAATTACCTCCGCAAAGATTGCGGCCGCCAATTCATAAACGGCCGTGAACGCACTTACAACGGACCGCTTTCACGGGTTAAAAGCATGATAAAAATCATGCCGGTCAGGGGAGTCGGCATACGGGACATCGTAATAATACTCGAAATAAGCGTTACTGCGGTCTTAAAAGCGCTTACATCGATGAAATACGAGATAAAACCGAAACAAAGCCGCTATGACCGCCTTGGGACAGGCGAGTTTTGGACGTATGTAGGAAAAAGAAGAACAAAGTATGGCTTATCTACGCGCATCACCGTGAAAGCGGGGAGATTGCGGCGTTTGTACGGGGGAAACGGGACTTGGAAACCGCCAAAAAATTGAGAAAGAGGATAAAAAGGCCGGGGATAAGCTGTTGCCCGGATAGCGGCGGATGATTGGGACAGCTTTCTTTCGGCCTTCGCGGAAGACAATCATGATACGGAAAAAGAGCGCACGGTAGGGATAGAAGGGAATAATTGCCGGCTGAGGCATAGGATACGGCGAGCCTTTCGGAGGAACTGTTGTTTTTCGAAGAAGCTGTTTAACCACCGGAAAGCGTTTGACATGGTTTTTTTTATATCAATTACGGCTTCGTTTGAGGGCCATCATACTTTGTGGATCACCTCCCGATTGTCTATCCTCACATGTCCCCGATGTTTCGGCGGCAATCCCTTTATCTCTTGATATTGTTCTTCGGTAAGTTCCATACTTTCTTTATCCGCTTTTTCCTCTCTTTCCTTTAGTGTGAACACGCCCTAACATCTTTCATGAGGCATTGCGAGGTATTGCATATTCGCTCCTGTTTTGATATGATTCCGCAACATATAAAGGAGAATCATCATGCCGATGCCCGGAGAACGAATTGTTGAATTGTGCAAAACGTATTCCGTCAGCAATGAGACGCTGGCTGAACGTAGTGGATTAAGTCTCGAACTCATTAAACGTATTACTGAAAACGGTCATATTCCCGACCTTGCCCCGCTTCTAAAGATTTCACGCGCTCTCGGCGTCAGGCTGGGTACGCTTCTTGATGACAATGAAAGCCTTGGTCCCGTGATCATCCGCGCTGGCGCCGAGGACGATCCCCGCCGTTTTATAACCGGACTGCCTTCGGACGCAGACGGCGCAAGCGGCGCGGGCGAGCGCCATGGGCTTACGTTTAAGGCGCTTGCCGCAGACAAGGGCGGCAGACACATGGAGCCGTTTATCGTGGACATCGCGGTTGACGCGGAACAGACGAAATCCACCCACGAGGGCGAGGAATTCATCTATGTTCTGAACGGCAATCTCTCGCTCGAATATGGTTCTGACACGTACATTCTTCACGCGGGCGATTCGGGGTTTTATGATTCGATAGCGCCGCACCGCCTCCTTTCCGCTGACAAACAACCGGTGAGAATTCTCGCCGTAATTTATACTCCGGTGTAATGGAGATCAAGCGTGGCTATAAAATTTGAGACGACTTTAAGCGCGGTGTTGCGAAAAAACGCCCAAGAATATCCGAATCACGAATTCATCGTATATGCGGATCGCGGCTTGCGGTGGACGTACGCCGAATTTGACAAGCGGGTTGACGATCTTGCCCGTGGATTTCTCGCCATCGGACTTGAGAAAGGCGACCATATCGGTATTTGGGCGCCCAATGTACCGGATTGGCTCACGGTTTTGTTCGCGTCCGCCCGTACCGGCATGGTATTGGTTACGGTGAACACCGCGTACAAGACCCACGAGCTTGAGTACCTGATGAAGCAGTCCGATCTTGCCTGTCTCTGCCTTAGCGATGGGTACCGCGACAGCGATTACGTGTCTATGGTGAATGAGCTTGTGCCGGAGATAAAAACCTCGCCAAGAGGATGCTTGAATTCGGAAAAGTTCCCCTATTTACGGCGCATAGTCTATATTGGGCAACAAAAACACCGCGGCATGTACAGTTTTCCGGAGTTACTGCTACTGGGGCGGCATACGGATATGGTGAAACTCCGCGCGGTTGAAGCCTCGTGCGGTACCAATGATGTGATAAACATGCAGTACACCTCCGGAACCACGGGCTTCCCCAAAGGCGTCATGCTGACGCACCGGAATATCCTCAACAACGGATACAGTATCGGCGAGTGCCAAAAAATGACGGGCAAAGACCTCGTGTGTCTGCCGGTGCCGTTTTTTCACTGTTTTGGGCTTGTGCTTGGCATGATGGCGATTCTCACCCACGGCGCGACCGCCGCGCCGGTTGAAAACTTCGATCCGCTTGTCGTGCTTGCGACCATTCAAAAGGAAAAATGCACGGCGGTGTACGGGGTGCCGACCATGTACATAGCGGAAATGAACCACCCGATGTTCAACATGTTTGATAAATCGAGCCTGCGCACGGGTATCATGTCCGGTTCTTATTGTCCTATAGAGTTGATGCGCCGCGTTATAGACGAGATGCACATGCCGGAAATCACCATTCCCTACGGGCTTACCGAAGCCTCGCCTGTTACCACCATGACCAAGACCAACGATCCGATTGAGGCGCGAGTGGAGACTGTAGGGCGGGCTTTAGAAGATGTGGAGGTTACCATACGCGATCCGGAAACAGGAGAGGAATGTCCGGTTGGAGTACAGGGCGAGTTTTGTAGCCGGGGTTACAGCACTATGAAGGGGTACTACAAAATGCCGGAAGCCACGGCGAAATGTATTGATGAAAACGGCTGGCTTCACTCCGGCGACCTTGGCGTAAAAGACGAGCAGGGTTATTTCCGCGTTACCGGGCGCATCAAGGATATGATCATCCGGGGCGGCGAAAATATTTACCCCAAGGAAATCGAAGATTTTCTTTACACCATGCCCGGCGTCAAAGACGTACAGGTGGTGGGCATTGCCAGCAAGAAATACGGAGAGGAAGTCGGCGCGTTCGTCATTTTGCATAAAGATGCTGCTATAGCTGAGGAGGATGTCAAAGATTTCTGCCGCAGTAAGATCAGTCGTTTCAAGATACCTAAATACGTGTTTTTTGTTGATTCATTCCCGCTTACCGCAAGCGGTAAGGTGCAGAAGTACCTTATGCGGGAGATGGGATTAAAGAAAATTCAGGAATTGGGCATTGCAACGTAAGTAACATAAGACGCCGCTGTTTTTGCCGGAAATCCGGCGTTCCGCCGAAGTCGAAAGGAACCGCTCCGCTTGGGCTAAACTTGAGCCATAACTTTCTCAAAAACATGTTATAACGCCTTGAAAGCCTAAGTTCCGGAAGGGGATGTGTGTACCGTAGCGGAAGAGTTTGCCGGGGCGGATTTTAACAAGAAACGGCTTGAGCAGCGGTTCGAGCGGACTGTGGAAACCGTGTCAAAAGAACCGTATTCGGCGGCGGCGATAAGTTTAACAAAAGGCGAAATACCACGGGCCCGTTGTGTCGCGGCAATCCGGCGTACGGAAGGCCGCCCTTCGGTTTTAGCGGCGCAGGTCGCGGCGATGGAAGATAGAGCGTTATCATGCAGGAGCGAGACGAGGAAAGAGCGGGAGCGGAACAGGGGAAAAGTGAACGTTTTGATACTGAGGCACTCTGTAATAGCGGTATTCATAATGAATCCGGCGTATAGAGGGCGGATACGTCCCGAGTTACCCTGGAAGATATTGTTTGAGGGTGGGGGAAAGTTTTTGACGGGGCGTATAAGATTAAACGGGTAGTGATTAAACAGGCTAGCTGGGGGGCCCAAAACGAGTTCCCAGCAACGGACCGCCGGGAGTCAAACCGATTTGGACCAGACTTCAAAACATGAAGGTGATCTAGAAAGTATGATAAAGGAGTACTGACAACAGGGTCACAAAGAAATACTATGAAATTATGCTAATCACCATAGAGATCAAGTGTCCCCCTTGCCACAGCCCTAACATAA
>JAITAW010000107.1 GCA_031283905.1 Treponema sp.
CTTCGCGGTAAAGCGCAGCCTCCCGGAAAATGAAGGCCGCGCATGGACCATTCACAATCAGGGCATGAAACTCTACTACAACCGCTCGTTCGCGGAATCCGCCGCCCAGTTCCGGCAGGTTCTCGCGCTTCTTCCAAAAGACTTCAACGCAACGGCGTTGCTTGAACGCGCTGAAAATTACACGCGGAATCCGCCGCCGCCCGATTGGGACGGCGTAGAGGTGATGAAGAGCAAGTGAGGAACTGTGTCCTAAACGCAGCCCCTTAGTTAAATGATTTCCTTACAGTCGAACCAAAAGTTTATAGAATCTCGCAAATGACGCGGCATGGACAAAACATCCCTCTTTTTAGGCTAAAGTTGAGCCATAAGTTGCCCTCATGCAAGGTATAGTTTTCTGAAGAGCCGAAACTCTGGGGAAGGGAATATGGCGCGGGAGAAAACATTCAACATGGAAGGGGAATTTGCGGGGCCGGATTTTCATTCGTTACGGCTTGGAGAACGGTTTATCAGAACGATGCGGACATTTCCAAGCGGCCATCAATTCGGGAAGCCGGCGAAAAGCGGGCCGAGACTGAAGATTATTCGGGATGGCCGGAACGGGATTCCGTCGATGTGCCGCCCGGAGTAAAAACAAATTGGATAGGGCATATGAAACCGCGTATTCTCTTTGGCATACAGGGAGTTTAACCTGCGGGAGCAGTTTTTTCACAAGTTGTCTGCTTGGAGGCGTGGGCGGGCGTGATCCGCTCTCTGCCTTTTCGTAGCCTTTAGGCGAGAAAATGCAAAATCTGTCCGCAAAGCAATCGACTTTGTGGACAGACACTAAATAACGTGAGGTCGAAGAATATAAGGAACCTCTCCGAATCTGGTCTACGAATTGAGTTTAGGAATAAAGTACGGTTTGGAGATGTAACCTAAAGGCATACCCCGCAAAGAACACAGATATATCCTTTGCGGTTCGGGTTATTTTTCCCCGGGACGAGGTTTTTGTGACGGCAAAGAAGATACTGAAGCGGGCCATCGTATGACGTTTTCAATTTTTTAAAGCGTACCGGCAGTTTTCGGAACCGATTTATCCGGAAATGGGAACCTTCGATAGCCCAACAACGGGCCTTATAGTTCCCGTTGTTCCGTTTCCCGCTTCTATCCTCTCCTTAGCTCCGGTTACTACCGGGGACAGAAGCGTTTGTCGCCGTTTTTTCCCCGGCGCGGAAGCCGCCGGACGGTTCGTTATCCTTGCTATCGCAATTGTCACTATGTTTTTTCACGGGTAATTTTTACAGGAGGTTTCGCCATTTAAACCGCGCGCGGCGCGGCGTTGACGCTCACCACATGCTACAAGAACACCGCCTATGGCAACGGCGGCGCATTTTGGTCCGCGAGCCAATAACGCGGCGACCCGCCTGAACCGTGCGCGACGCATACCGCAAGAGTACCGCCTATGGCGGCGGCATGCTCACTTCTTCCGCAGCTCGCTCAACGCTTCCAGCCCGAAAATGCCGCCGGATTTCAATTCTTCGGCTATGGAATTCGGGATGAGCATCATGGAATTACCGGCTTTGAGCCCCTCGTTCAGGATCGAAAGTATTTTCAGTTTCATAGCGGGTTCGTTGCCGGCGTACACCGATACGGCCGCTTCCAATTTCTTGGCGATCTCAATTTCGGCTTCCGCAAGCAGGATGCGGCTTTTCTTTTCCCGCTCCGCCTTGGCAAGGAGGGCGAGGGACTCCTGCAACACCTCCGGCATCTGAATGTCATGAATTTCAATGTACTGCACCGTAATGCCCCAAGCGGTTGTCTGTTTGTCCACTTCCGCCTGTATCTGGTTTTCGATTAGGTCCCCCTGTTCAAGGATAACGGAAAGCGTGTTGCCGCACACCGCGTTTCTGAGACCGGCTTTGGAGGCAAGCGCCACCGCCTCCTCATAATCTTCCACTTCCAGGGCGGCTTTCTGCGGATCCCATACAAGCCAAAACGCGAAGGCGTCGACATTCACGGTTACGGAATCTGCGGTAAGGATGTTCTGCGCGGAAAAATCCATTATCCGTATACGTATATCTATAACGGAACCGATCCGGTCCGCTACCGGAAGCAGAAAAAACAAACCGGGACCCCGAACCGAATGAAATTTGCCGAAACGCAGGACGAGCATGCGCTCCCATTCGTTGGCTTTTTTGACCGAAGAAGCAACCAATACAAGAACAACCATAGCAGCGCCGGCAACCGTAAGATAATATCCGGTTTCTCCGGAGACCGCGAGACCCGCGGCAGTCAGAACAATGCTACATACCAAAAACAGTAATTTCACGCCCGTCCAATCCCGTATTCTTTTTGTTTTTTCCGGTATGTGCGCCGAATATTGCCCGTGTTTTATCACTTTTACCTCCTTATACGTCAGCCGGCGTTAAAATTCCGTACCAATTCCAAGATTTCGTCTTTTCCACATCCCAGGTCTTCCAGTTCTTGCATAAAACGCCCCAGCACTTCCTGAACTTTCCGGTTTCTGACGGCTTCCATAGATTCAGGAGCTTCCGGTTTTTTGTTTGATACAAAAGTGCCGCTCCCCACCTGAGTTACCAGTATGCCGCGAATTTCCAATTCACCGTAGGCTTTGGCAATGGTGTTCGGGTTGATCTTCAACTCCACCGCCAGAGCGCGGATAGTGGGCAACCTGTCTCCGGGTTTGAGCCTTTCGGATAAGATCGCGTACTCTATCTGTTGAATGATCTGCCGGTAAATAGGCGTCCCGCTCGACATGTCCAGAGAAAACGTAATATTCGGATCGACCTTTGCGTTATTCATCTACTGCGCTTTTGAAAAAAAGAGATCCCGCCCCACAACTAAAAAAACAAAAAACGCCGCGCCCTCTAAAGCTGAGGGCGCGACCCCTCTAAGCCAGAGGGCGCTACCCCTCTCGTTGTCCCACGATTGCCGCGCCTCATCCCAACAACTTCAGTACCTGAGACGGGCATTTCGCCACACACGCCGCGCACGCGGAGCATTTCGCGTAATCAACGACCGGTATGCCATCCACAATGGTGATGCAGTGATCCGGACAGGTACGGACGCAGAGGGCGCATTTGATGCAGCCGGTCTTGCATGTCTTGCGCACTTGCGGTTTGAGCGGATTGCGGTTGGAACAGAGCGCTATGGAACCCCGGCGGTCTTTCGGCACAATCCTGATAAGCCCTTGAGGACACGCGCCCATACAGGCTTTGCAGCCCGTACATTTGTTCTTGTCGATGACGGGAAGCCCGTACTGCCCTATGGCGAGCGCGCCGAATTGGCACACGTTCACGCAGTCGCCAAACCCCATGCAACCCCACGCGCAGAGTTTGGTTCCGCCGACCGAGAGCTTCGCGCCGCGGCACGTTCGCATACCGGTATATTCGCCTTTTAAGGGCGCAAGGTCCTTTGACCCTTGACAGGCAAGCACCGCGATTTCCGGCGCCATATCCGCGCTGCCGCCCATGAGCGCCGCGAGTTTTTCCGCCGTCGCCTGCCCGCCTACGGGACACTTATTTATGCCCGCGGTCTTTGCCGCAACCGCCGCCGCGTACGCGTCGCATCCGGCGAAACCGCAGCCGCCGCAGTTTGCCCCGGGTAAACAGTCCCGTATCTGCTCTACGAGGGGATCGATGGCAACCGCGAACATTTTTTTGAAGAAACCGAGGGCAAAACCCAGAACAAACGCCAGAATAAGCGCGAATAGCGCGGTTATTATGACTATCATATCCCGTTCCTCACTTCACCAGCCCTGAAAAACCGGTAAACGCCATGGACAACAGGGCGGCTGTAATGAACAATATGGGCGTGCCTTTGAGAAACGCCGGAACCTCGCTGGAGCGGAGCCTGTCCCGAATGCCGGCGAGGATGACCAGCGAGAGCAGAAAGCCGGCCGCGACGCCGGCCGCGAACACTACCGCTTCAATAAATGAGTACCCGTTGGAGATGACGTCAAAGGTTACGGCTAAAATGGCGCAATTCGTGGTGATAAGCGCGAGATAGATGCCCATTGAGCCGTACAGCGCGGGCGCGGTTTTTTTAAGGTAGAATTCGACAAGCTGTACGAGCGATGCTATGACCAGAATGAACACGAGTATTTGCAGGAACACAAGCCCAAGCGGGTCCAGAATAAAGTGGTAAATGGGATACGTGACGCCGGTCGCCAGTACCGTAACAAAGGTTACGGCAAGCCCCATGCCGAGGGATTTATTCACATCGGTACTCATGCCGATGAAGGGGCAGAGCGCCAAAAAGCGTATCAGCACCACATTGTTAATCAGAAACGCCGAAATGAAAATTTTAAACAATTCCATTGGTACCTCCTAAACAGATTTTTCCCTGTTTACAGCCTTTTTCAAAAACAGATTAAGGCTGATGAATAGGGCGAATACAAAAAATCCGCCCGGAGGCAGAACAAAGAACAGGATCGGCTGGAAGGAGTCGGGCAAAATCTGGAAGCCAAGAACAGAGCCGTTTCCGAGAATTTCCCGTACAACCGCGATGCCGGCGATCACCCACGTATACCCAAGCCCCATGCCGAGCGCGTCTGGAATGACGCTGCCGAGCGGCCGCTTTGACGCGAATCCCTCAACCCGTCCCATGATGATGCAATTCACCACGATGAGCGGAATGAAGACCCCCATAGCCTTTGACAACTCAGGAAACCACGCCTTTAACACATAGTCGATGACCGTTGTAAACGCAGCGATAATAATGATGAACACCGGAATACGCACCGAGTCGGGTATCAGTTTTCTAAAGACGCTGATGACGATTTCCGACATAAGGATCACGAAAGTCATGGAAAGCCCCATGCCGATGCCGTTTGCAACCGAAGTCGTTACCGCAAGGCTTGAACACAGCCCTATCATCAGGGCAAGAAGCGGATTCTCATTGATAATGCCGTTGAAAAATAGTTTAAAAAATTGTGAAGACCGCGTAGAAGCAAAATCAGTCATTTGCCGGATCCTCCTAAGTATGCCGCCGCCGCCCGCGCCGAGGCTTTCACCACATTCGCTACGGCGCGGCTTGTTATCGTTGACGCGGTGATGGCGGCAACATCCTCTTTTACCGTAAATGCGCGGCTCGCGGACATCCCGCTGAATTGGCCGGTGAACGTGAGCTTTTTCGCCTTATCCACATAATAAGCCGGCGACGCGGCGTTTGCTCCAAGTCCGGGCGTGTCCGCATGTTCAAGAATCTTAACGCGGGTGATTTTTGCGTCGGTTCCCACACCGGTGAGAATTTTAATGGGTCCGCCGTAACTTGCGCCCGAAGCCTGAATCGCAAGCCCGATAGTCGCGCCGGAGTTTCGTATTTCGTACACAATTTGGAAGGTTACGGACGCGTCGGGCGAAGCAACGCTAGCGGTAACATCTTCAAAAGCGTCCATGTGCGGAAAAAGTTCCCGCAAAGAGGCTTCCAGATCCGTTTTTTGCCGCCCGGCGATGACCCTTGACGTACCCGCGTACACAAACGCCAGCCCCACGCAGGCGATTGCCGCGTAAACCGCCAGCACAAACCCGAGTTTCAGCATTTCTTTCACATCCTTCATTTCCCCGCCTCCGTTGCCTCCGCCGCGCCGGTTTTCGCGGACGGCTTTTTTTGAGGTACGTATCCGTATTTTCTGGGCAATAGCTTGTTGAGGAAGGGGGTGAAGGCGTTCATTATGAGTATACCGTAGGTAACGCCTTCCGGGAAAGCGCCCCATTTTCGTATCAGTACCGTGATGAGACCCGCGCCCGCGCCGAACAGGAGTTTTCCCTT
>JAITAW010000230.1 GCA_031283905.1 Treponema sp.
GTGCGGGACATGCGGGCGATGCAGAAAGCGCCGCGTGCCATAGTTCGGGACGGCAAACTTAAAACGATTGAGCGGGCGGTTGACCGGTATGTTGACGGCTACGCATCGTATATGGAGGCGTGAATATGGAGATCGTAGTATTTTTCGGTGTGATTGGAGCCATCGTGGTATATCTGATAGTGTCGAGCATCAGGGAACGAAGGAGAGAAGAGTTTCACCGGTATGAAATGGAAAGGAAGTAAGGCGATGGAAAAGATTAGAGAAAAGCCCGTCCGCATAAACAAGGTCATGGAATTGACGGGCTATTCGCGCTCGTACATTTACAAGCTGACGCATTGGAAAAAAATACCTTACTACAGGCCAACCAACGGACAGCTTTTCTTTTACGAAAGCGAAGTCCTAGATTTTCTCGGACGTAACCGGCAGGCCGCTGATTATGAAGTATCGGAACAGGCAGACGCTATTCTGAACGGGGAGAAAAGTGGGAATAACCTGTGACCGTTGCGGTCGTGTAATGGATGACCAGTGGGAGATTGAAGAAATGCCGGGTGTCGGAGGTAACTGCGGAGAATGCGGTGATAACCTGTGCGCCGAATGCGCCGGGAAGTGGAGCGAAGACGGCGAATGTGAGCTATGTTCAATGACGCTTGAAGAACTGGAACATCGTCTGCCGATTACCGTTACGAGAAAGTCTAGGAGATGATTTAGATGGCCTACGGTCGGAAAGTTGGGAAGTCAACGGTTGATGATTCTCCGCGCGGGGCGCGGGAAAACTCCGTATTAAATGCTGTTATGGAATACCTGTCATTAAAACGTATTCCCCATTGGCGCATAAATAGTGGCGCAACAAAAACGGAGCGCGGAGGGTTTGTCAGGTTCGGTTCCAAAGGTATGTCTGACATCTACGCCATAGGCCCTGCCGGGATATCCGTCTGGATTGAATGCAAGAGGCCGAAAGGGGGCCGGTTGTCGGAAGCCCAAAAAGAATTTTTGGATTGTATCAACAGGAATGACGGCGTAGGTATTGTCGTCAATTCTGTAGATAGCTTGGAAAATCAATTGAAGGAGGCACAGATAATATGAATGTGCAGAACAAGAAAACGTCCATTGAGGATGTTCAAGTGGTAGTTGACGAAGTTATCGTCAATACGGTTTTCGACATTTTTGATGCGGTCGTGCGGCTCAATCCCCTGCAAGACCTTTTCAAAGACTTGTCCGAAAAATTAATTACAGAACTGTCCATACAGTCATTCATGGAGTACAATCTCGAATTGTCTGAAGACCAGCGCGGGGCTTTGAGCGGGGCGGTAGCTGCGAAGGGCAATGAAACGGCGCGGACTTATCTTGCAAATCTAAAAAAAGACGAGCGGACGCAGAAGGTCTACGATATTGTCAAAGAAAAAACGAAAGGCATAGCCGATGCCGTCCTGTCTTCCATCGGGCAGGAAATAAACCGGGGAGCAATCATCAACGCCGTGGCGGTTCAGGCGAATGCCAAAAGCGAGAAGGTTGACGAAATCCTTCTCCAAAAAACGAAGGCCAGCGGCGATATTACTATTCCTACGAACTGCATACTTATTTCCACAAATTGCGTATCGGTTATCAAGTCAAGTTGTGAGCGGCAAACCACCGAACAGAAACGGAATGGCGAGGGTGATACAGAGGATGAAACCAAAACCGAAACCGCCGCAGACGAGCCGAATATTGACGAAGAACTGGATATTTCCTTGCATGAGGCCGAGGACGGAGAGGAGTGAGCTTTACCCTCCGAAAGCACCAGCGCGAGACGGTCGAAGTCTGCCTGGAAATACTCTCCGGGAAACCAATTCGGGAAATTATCCTGTCGGTTACCCCCGGAGGCGGCAAGTCTTTTGTTCCGGTAATTATTGCGGAAAACCTTATACCCGCCATAGCGGAAAAGCTGTGCTGGGCGGTTCCCCGCAATAGCCTGAAATACCAGGGAGAAGGCGAGTTCTGCGACCCGCGCTGGATGACCTCGAAGCGCATCCGCGCCGCTGAGAATGGCGATGACCTTTCTCGCGGCCTTGCGGGATACGTTACGACATATCAGGCGGTAGGCCAGAATCCAGAATGCCATGCGGCGGAGTTCAAGCGGCATAAGTATATTCTTTTTCTCGATGAGTTCCACCACGTAGCGGAAGGCTCGGAGTGGCACAAAGCGATTAAACCAATGGTGGATTCCGCTATACTCGTTGTTTTAGCTTCCGGTACTTTATCACGAGGAGACGGGGAAAGAATAGCGTTTTTGGAGTATGTATGAAAAAAGTAGATTTAACAGGAAATAAAGATGGCCAATTAACAGTAATTAAGTTTCATCATAGAGATAAAAGATATATAAGCTATTGGCAATGTCTTTGCGATTGCGGAAATACTTGTGTTGTCCGTTATGACCATCTTAAAGAAGGAAGAATAAAATCTTGTGGTTGTTACGGTAAAAAAGTTTCTGCCGAAAATGGAAAAAAATATAGAACTATTCATGGTTTATCAAGGGGAAGCACGAAAAAAGGACACAGGTTATATTCAATATGGCGCGGAATGATAGAGCGTTGCTATGTAATAACAAGGACGAATTACTCTAATTATGGTGGAAGAGGCATTGTTATTTGCAAAGAATGGAAGACCGACTTTTTGACTTTCTACAAGTGGGCTATGAATAACGGGTATGAGGACAATTTATCAATAGATAGAATTGATAACAATGGCAACTACGAGCCGGATAACTGCCGCTGGGCAACTGCAAAGGAACAAGCAAACAATAGGAGAAATAGCAAACCACAATCATGCACATAAATCTTAAAAATACAAAAACGCGCCGTGTTATCACATATTCTCGCTCTGATGCCATAAAAGGTGGCGCAATCATGTGTGTGCGTTTCAACCTAATAGACGGGATTGCTACATGGGAAGAAATGGACGGCCATCACAGCACGTCCAAGCTCTCCGGAGAAGAAAGCGCGAAGGCGTTATTCACGGCCCTGCGGACGGAGTTCGCAAACCATCTTTTAGAGGCTGCGATTAAAGAATTTTTTACGATAAAAGAAAACTATGCCGCCGCGAAAATGCTTGTGGTTGCCCCGAATATTGATATAGCTAAATCATATTTTGACTATCTCAAAGCAAGAGGACATCATGCAAGAATTGCGACAAGTGAAGACACGCCAACAGCCCAAAAGAACATCAAGGATTTCAAGCGTGGCGTGTATACTATTCTTGTCAGCGTGGCAATGGCCAGTGAAGGATTAAGCATTCCGGAAGTTTCGGTTATATGCTTTCTCACTAATGTTAGGTCTGTGCCGTGGATTGAGCAATGTGTTGCGCGGGCTAATAGACTTGCATCTGGAAAAACCCGTGCGGTGGTGTTTGCCCCTTCTGACCGGTCGTTCAAGAAGGCTGTCCGTATGATTGAGCGCGAGCAGTTGGTTCCCCTTGAAAACCCTGAAAATCAAATCGAACTATTCATAAAATCAGGTAGGGCGGCAGCAAATGAAAACAGCGGAGGAACAAAGCCGTGGATCGTTCCGATTACTTCTACCGCTCATATTGAAGGAATTTCGACTGTTGTCTCAAAGTCAAACACGCCCTCATGTGCGCCGAGCGAAGCAGAGAATATTTTAAGGAAAAACATTAGGGATATTATCAAGATATATCTCGACAAACAACATCATGGAAACAGGCAACCACAGCAGATAATGCTTTATCGCCGCATGAAACTTGTTTGCGATAAGAAATTGGAAGATATGACTTCTGATGAACTGGTAAAGGTATGGGTATGGGTAAAAAAAGAATATACCGAAAAAGAACCGGAAAAGATAATAGGGAAAAAATTTGGACGTTGGACCGTTCGTAATTTTGCTTACAAAAAGAACTACCAAGTTTATTACAACTGTGTATGCGATTGCGGTACAGAACAAATAGTAATGCTGGACAATATAAAATCTGGAAAATCATATTCGTGTGGATGTTACAACAAAGAAAGGGCGTCTGAAACAAAAAAAGAACATGGATTAACGAAAAGCCGAATCCATACGATGTGGTGCAGAATAAGGGCAATGTGTTACAACAAAAATAACTCATCCTATGAAAACTATGGTGGTAAAGGCGTTACTGTTTGCAAAGAATGGGTAAATACTTTTGATAACTTTCATGTGTGGGCGCAGGCAAACGGATACCAAGACGATCTGTGTTTGGTAAGAATTGATAAAAGCAAAGGATACTCGCCTGAAAATTGCAAATTTGCATCTCGTGCCGAAGCAATGAAAGGAAAATCGAATGGAAGGAGCAAATCATGAACCAATTAAACATAGTAATTATTGAGGGCAACGCTTGCCGGAACGCTGAAATTAAATATTCAAATAACGGCACGGCCATTTGTAAGATGTCCGTGGCGGTGAACCGGCGCTATAAATCCGGGGAGGGTTTTGAAAAGGAAGTCTCGTTCTTTGACGTTGACTGTTTCGGCGAGGTCGCCAAGCTCTGCGGCGAGAAAGTCAGGAAGGGAGACGTGATCCGGGTTACTGGCCGCCTGAAGCAAAACCGCTGGGAGCATGACGGCCAGAAACGGAGCGTGGTGCTGGTGGTAGCTGAGCGCGTGGAGTTCGGCTCCAAACCCAAGGGCGGCGATGACCAGCCCTCAGAGCCGGACGCGGCCCCGGCAGACGATGATATTCCGTTTTAGGGGGATATATGAGCAAAGAATTTGAAGTGGAAATCAAGGTGATAGCACAGGACAGCAGGTCTCTATATACGGCTGTAGTTACTACCCATGACCCGCGCCAGGTCTGGAATAAGGTCAGAATAGGCCGGAACGCCATAGGGCTGGGGAACATAACAACCGTTCATCTGGTAGATGAAGATCCCCATCCGTTCCGTGTCGGTAATGAGAAAGATACGGTCGAATGGTTGCGGGGAAGGTTTACAAAATGAGGGAAAAAAATATAGCAAAGTTGAGGAGGCATGAGATGAACGAGAAAAACGAAGGGGAGGATACACCTCTTACAAACACGGAGCATGCAAGAAATGCGATGCGGGCACTGGTGATTCTTGAAAAGACGGCCAATAAAATGGGCGGACACATCCGCCCCAAAATAACCACAAAACCTTCCAAGTATGAAATCGAGGGAGACGGGAAAGCTATCAGTGTTTCCCTAAAGCTGTTTTTTAACCCTCGTCTTCTTCGCGAATATATCGAGCAATATCCTTCGCAAGGGGGAGATAATGGGTAAGCATGGCATCGTAATCAAGTACTTCGCGGGCTGGCCCATAATCGCTTACGGTTACTTTTTTGTCTATCCGTTCTCCTATGATGAGAACGGCGATCTCAAGGGCTTTGGCCCTGCGTTCTTGTGCATCCATTTGATTCACCTCCGCTTTGATTG
>JAITAW010000265.1 GCA_031283905.1 Treponema sp.
GCGGCTTTAAGCGCCGCAATATCCTTTTGCCGCTCAATCGACAGCATGGAGGTTGCGGAAGACACATTGACCGCCGCTATGATGACAATAAGCGCCATGATGAAAAGAAGTATCTGGCGCGTGGATTCATAGGAACTGTACTGCGCAAGTTGCATCTCTTTCCACGTGTACACCCCGTATCCCGCGCCCAAAAGACTGTAGAGGGAACGGACGCAGGAGGAGGCGTTTTTATACGGATCGTTGATTTTAAGCAGAAGGAACGAATTTGAGTTGCTTTCGGCGTTTACAAACAGGCGCTTGCCCGCGTCATACGTTGTTATGCACCACAGGGCGTCTATTTCACGGTATCCGGCGGAAACAACGGCTTTCACCGTGAACGGGGTCATGCGCGGTACGCTTCTGCCGTCGCTGGCGATGCGTACGGTCATAAGGCGCACCGTGTCCCCGGCGTCCGCACCGATGGACTTTGCCAACGCCTCGCCAAGGAACACTTCGTTGTCAGCCTCAAAATGAGCGTCCCCGGAGACGACTTCCAGAAATGCGGCTGTGCCGTCTTCTTCCCAGAATCCGCTTTCTATCGCCCGTATTGAGGCTCCCGCTTTTCCCTTGCCGCCCACCAGCACGCCCATGCCCTGCCATTCTATCCACGCGCCCCGTACATCCTCTTGAGCGGCGACTTCGTCTTTTATCTCTTCAAGATTTCTGGCGCCGACGAAGTCGTACACCTGCACATGCCCTGTTCCCAGTTCCAGATACCTGTCCGTGATGCCTCGGATCATGCCGTCCGCAACGATGAGGGTAACGATGATAGGCACAAGGCTCACCGCTATTCCGGCGGCGGCGCCGCGCAAATACCGGCCCCCTTCCTTCGCCCGTCCGAGAAGATAGCGGATTGCGATGAAAAAGCCCGCGCCGCCGCTCATTGCAGCGCTCCCGCTTCCAGTGTGCAGCGGTATTGGGCGTTGCTTGCGACTTTCTCATCATGCGTTACCACGATGAGCGTTTTCCCCCGTTTGCGCGAGGTTTCATAGAGCATTTCCGCAACCATGCCGCTGTTGTCGGGATCGAGGTTACCGGTTGGTTCATCCGCAAGGATAATGGCGGGATCGTTCACGAGAGAACGAGCGACAGCGACCCGTTGCCGCTCACCGCCCGAAAGCTGGGATGGATAATGCCCGATGCGGTCATCGAGCTTCATATCCGAGAGCAAAGCCCGCGCTTTTTCAAAGGCGGCTTTTTTTTTCATGCCGAACATGTAGGCGGGAAGCATCACGTTTTCCAAAGCGGTGAAGTCTTTAAGAAGGTAATGAAACTGGAAAATAAATCCTACTTGACGGCTCCGGTATGCGGACAGTTTTTTTTCGGAGAGTCCCGTAATTTCCACGCCCGCCACCATAACGGAACCTGAATCGCTTTTATCAAGACCGCCCAGAATATTGAGCAACGTGCTTTTTCCGCTTCCACTCTGACCGGTTATAGCAAGAGACGCGGCGTTTTTCAAGGAGAAGCTGACGCCGCGCAATATGCGGAGGGTTTCCGCGCCCGATGCGTAATTTTTTACCAGATTTTCTACTTTAACAATATCCTCCATGCTTCCCTACTCTACCGTAAAATGGTACTCCTCCCTTTGGACATTTCCAAAGGCGTCCTGAACAAGGATCTCCAAGTCCGCCTGCCCCCGGATGAAGACGGCCTCCCCCAATTCGAAGCCGAACGCGCCGGCATACACCTGTTCGACCGGCACAAGCCCGTTCCGGTATATCCACATCTTTCCGTCCCGCGCCGACAATGCCTCCAGCGCGACCGCCCCGACCTCACGCCCATTCAACGAACACACCATTCTAAACGGCGCGAGCAACGCCTTCTCAGTCTCCGTGTAATCCGCCGCAGCCACAAATACGGTTCGCTTCCCCTGAAAGAGTCCTTTCGCCTGCGATGCGTCAACCACTCTGCCCTGCGAGTCCATCAGCGTTACTGACTGTATGACAGGCGCGCGCCTGTCGTTGCGCCGCCCTTCTATCACTGCGGGATTCACCCACTGCCGTTCCTTCCGGTCGAACAACGAATAGTAAAAACCCTTCTCCTCAGACCATCCGGTCGTTCCGGCGGCCCCCACCATCACGCCTTTCTCCACAATCGGGGGAAGACGGCTCACTCTCTTTCTCTCAAGCCGTCCGTATATGCTGACCAGCCCGTCCCCGTGATCTATGGCCGTCCACGCTCCCAGCGGCGAGGGCAGCCGCGATGCGCGATCCGAGGAGCTTCGGCTGAAAAGCGCCTCGCCGGTCTCCACAGCCCGCACCACGCCCTCGCCGGCATACACATCGCCTACACGCGGACTGCCTGTTCCAGAATCCGCCCCAAAATTACCGATCAACACCGCATCCGGCGATGGACGATCCATCGACCATGCGGCAACAACGCACACCATAGCGATTGCAACAGCCGCCCCTCGCGTCATCATCCTCATCCTCTCCGCCTCCTACCGCTTGACTATCTCAAATGAGGCGAGTTTCGCCCCGCCTCCTACATACAAATACTCTCTGTCCCTTCCCAAAAAGACAGCATCGCTGTCAAACGGGGCAGCGAACATCAACGTTGACGGAAACTTCACTGCCGCCAGCCGCCTCCGCTCGCCTTCCTCCGCGAGCAGAAGGAACAGCAACCCTCCGTTGCCGGATCCGTCAACCGCGACCACCTCGCCGTCCAACGCCAACGTCAGGCTTTTATGGCTCGACAACTCGTAGATGCCAAGCCCTCCTTCACGCTCAAAGACCACGCGGCTCTCTCCATCAACGAACGCGACCCTCACAGGACGTCTGAACCCTGCCCCCAGAAACTCGTGGCGCGTTACTCGATACTCACCCACGCCGTCTTCCCGAAGCCGCTCCATGAGCAGAAATCGCTGTTCATCCACTCCCGATACAATCGCGATTTTGGACCCGTCCTCAGAAAAAGCGCATCCCGCTATCACCGACAGTCGCGATCCTCCGGGCTCAAAGAAAAACACCCGCTTGCCGGAGCCGTCGAGAACCTCCACCACGCCGTCCAGGGAGCCGGCCAGCAGAAGCCCGCCGGCGGCGTCCACGCAGGTGACCACAGCCCCAAAGTCGTACGTCCACGCGACCTTTCCACCCTCGTCAAGCGCGGAGATCGAATTCTGCTCGCTGTTTATCAAAAACATCCTCTTATCCAGCAAGAATGGATATCCACGCAATCCGTCTTCCATCTCTAGCGTCATAACCGGCGCGTTCAGTGGATCCTTCACTTCTACCTTGCCGGGGATCGCGCCATACTCCGCCCAATAATCCTGGGACAATGACACGTCTCCGCTCTTCGTCCGGTTCACCGTGAAGACGCCATCCCTGTCCACATACCCGAAGCGCTCCCCAAGCTCAAACGCCAACAGCGGACTCCCTCCCGTATACGCATTGGGCGCTACCGGATGCATCGTGGCCAGCGAGTGAATCCACCGGAACGCGAGTACCGTCTCTTCGGGAATCGGACGCGCCGCGCCAAAAACATAAAAAAACATGATCACAAAGCCGCCCGCGATGAGGATCGGCTTCTTTCTCGAGCCGCTGAGCCAATTTTTCAACTCTTTCCTACTATTATACATGGGTGAAAGTATAGCGTAAAAAAAAGACGCTTGTCAACAACGCGGGTACCAAAGAATCCTGTCTTTTGGAACCGGGCGCGTCAAGTTCGTCCAAACGAAACGCAAGGGCGCGGCAATGGGAGCGCGGAAGGCGTCCGAATATTCCTTTTGCTTGAACCGGTTGGAAAAAGGTGATACAATACCCTTGGTTTGTTGATGATCAATAATAGAGGCCATGCGAAAGATAGTTGTCGATTCAAACTCAGAATCAATAAAACACCTCACGAAGAATGACGATAAATTTATGATGTTATACCAGCTGATAGGCGAAATATCTTATCACTTGGACGACAATCCATTCTTTCCTATGTTTATATGTCAGGGAAAAATGAGTAATTCCCCCATTTTTCCCCGGACAACTCCCGCCCCTGTTACGCGCTCATTACCATCCTTCTTTTATCCCTCTCAGGCTCCGCCTCATAATGCCGCTCCTCATATTCATTACCGTATACATTAATTCCCCAAGCTTCCGCGCTATCGCCACTATCGCCTTCTTCTTCCCCTTACCTACTGCGCATAGTTATTCATAAAATCATATTCAGCCTCTTTTCCCGTTTTTTACATTTGCTTAAATTGCGATTTGATAATTGGACTTGTTTTTATTTTCTTTTCAAGAGATAATTTTGTAGTATCTATACCCAGCGGTGAGGATATTTCGATTATAGACATTTTTACAATATTCACATAGTCGGATACATTTAAATTCCCGAATTAAAGAAGATAAAATAATGGAGAAATATATAAAACCTTTAAAACATGCGTTAAAGAAAAGCGGGAAGCGGCACGGGTTCGGAGTGATCAAAATCGGCAAGACCATGTATGATGAAACGGACTGGCGGCGATAAAAATGACACAGGGTAAACCGGAATGTCTCCTGATATGCCTCAATAGTAATCGTGGCAATGCGCAATGGTGAATATATGACGCCGAAAATATTTCCCATACGGTTTGCCGTGACCGCGCGGTGTCGTCCGTGTGCGGGAAGGCTTATATCGGGGAGACATAAACCGGCGTGTTCATAACGTAAAGTACCGCAACGTCCTGACAATAGATCCTAAAATCTGATATGCCGGAACGGTTCTTAATGGGCTTCTGCATGGGCTTCTGCGCAACAGGCTGGCCGCACGCGGCGCATTGATGACATTTTGATATTCTGCAAAGTGTAATATTGTATACGTTTTGAGACAACCCCTCATAGGTTGCGGGGTGTGCTCACACTAAAGTTAAAGACACTAATGCCGCCGATAATGAAAGTTGTCCCTTTGGGATTGAGCGGTTTAAGTCGCGGTCAAAACATCTGTATTTGTATCACTTTGTGCAGTGTGTGGACACACCCTAGATATCTTTGTGTCTCTGTTGCCTTTTCTCTACGCGGCTACGACCGTTTTTTCACGATGGGAGCTTCCTCGCTCTTTTCATAATCAGTCCAAGTATTATAAACACAACCACGCCGACCATGCACACAAAGGGCAGGAAATCACCGTATTGTACATAGAACGAGGTTTCGCGCATAACCGGCACATCAACTACAAGCTGGGTTTCGGTGAACGGCTCCGCCATTACGAGGATCGTGCCGTTGGGGTCTATGGCACAGGTTTGACCGGACGCGGTGGCGCGTACCATGGAGCGGCGGGTTTCCACGGCGCGGAAGATCGCCGTGCTGAGGTGTTGCATTTGTGCGGATAGGCTTTTCGACCATGCATCGTTTGTGATATTCACAATGAGTTCCGCGCCGTTTTCCACAAAATTACGGGAAAGATAGCCGAATGTGTCTTCAAAACAGATAGGCGTTGAAAATTTAAGCCCATTTGTTTCAAAAACCGTCCGTTCGGTTCCCTTCTCCCAAAAATGGGTGTCCGCCTCTTTCAACAGCTTGTAAAAGAAAGGAAGTTGTTTTTGATATGGAAAATACTCGGTAAAAGGCACAAGGTGGTTTTTTCGATACTGCTGTACTATGGCGCCCTTTTCAAAAAGAAGCGCCGCATTGTAATCCACGCGGTATTTCTCGTTCGCATTTGGATTTTTATCAGGTTCCCGTCGCCCATCGTCGTTGCCGATTATAAAAGGCACGGTTTGCCTCGCAAGATAGTCAAGCAGATCTTTCACCAAAAGCCATGAGGCTTCATCATCGCGGTAGGTTTGGTGCCAGAAGATGCGCGGTACGAACGCGGTTTCGGACCACACCACCAGATCCGGTTTTTCACGCAACGCCTCATCGGAAAGCCGGGTGAGCTTTTCAAAATTCCTGCGGTACTCAACAATGTCGCCAAGCCACGGATCCGTGTTGTGCTGGATGAGGGCTATGCGAGCGGTTTTTTCCGCAACATAGTCTTTCCGTGCGGCAAAACCGTATACAAACGCCGCAGCCAAACAGAGCGCCCATACGCACAGAGGAATGAGATCAGGCTTAAACCGCGCCTTTTTGTACAGAGTCGCATCTTTTGCCGACCGCGCCGCTGGCGGCGCCAAAGCCGAGGCGAGCCATGCCGAAGGAAACACTACGAGCGCGGACACGCCCCACACGCCAAAAATATCCGCGATCTGTATAATAGGAAGAATTTGCCATTGGGAATAGCCAGTGATACCGTAGGCGTAGCCAAGAAAACCTCGTGTACGGAGGTATTCAAAACAAAGCCACAACAGCCATTGGAGTATGTAGCCGCGCTTTGGAAACAGCATCACCGCCGTTTTTAGAAGAAAAAAAAGAATCGCCAGATAAACAAGGTAAATGACGCAGGCAATAACACCGGCTAGGGGGTGGAACGCGCTCAACCAGTAGTTGAAAAGTCCGTACTCCGCATATCCGTACACGGCTCCCCACAAAACGGATCCACCAACCGTTGCTCTGGAAATGAGCCAAAAAACCGGAACGTAGGCTATCCATGCAAGAAAAGGCGCTCCATTCTCAAAAAATGGATTAGGAAAAGCGCCCGCAAACAACGCTACGCCTAATACGAGCGCCGCCAAGTTGGTAAGGAACAAACCTTTTCCCGCGTGAATATTCATTTTTTTCTGGTTGTTTTCGCAGGTTTTTCCCCTCTAAGCTCCCACACAGCCTGTTTCAAATCCCTGCCCGGCCTGAAAGCCGCTACGCCATGAGTCTCAACGGACACAATTTCACCCGTTCTTGGATTGCGGGCTTTTTGCCTGCCTTTCCGTACCCGTACTTCAAACGTTCCAAATCCCCGCAATTCAATGGTTTTGCGGTCTACAAGCGCATCTTTTATTTCTTCAATCAACATATCAATAATACGCTTGATGTCGTTGCGTTCAAGATCGATCTTGCTATAAACCGCGTCAAGAATGTCCGCTTTCGTATATTTTTTAGCTGTCATTTTTCTATTATTGAGCGGCTCTAAGCGTATTAAACAGCCGCTGCATCCTTGATTTTTTACGCGCCGCCGTATTCTTCTTTATGATGCCTTTCTGTGCGGCGGTATCGATCTTTTTAATCATTTCCTTCAGAGCCGCCTCCATTCCAGAAACCTCTTTCTTATGAGTCAGCGTTACGAATTTCTTTATGCTGGTACGCACCGAACTCCGCACCGATTTATTCTTCAACCGGCGTTCTTCACTTTGCCTATGCCGCTTTTCAGCGGAACTGTATTTTTTTGCCAAAAATTTTCTCCTTACTCCTTATTAAAAAACAACCGCGCTCGACATCAAATGAAGTCTGACGGACGTCGCTCTATCCGCTTGCATTTGTTACATTCGGCAATGGGTTTCTTTTTGCCGCCCTGGGCCATCTCTTTCATCTCAACTTCTCCGCCACAGGGACAGAAAAATTTCTGGGTCGTAACCGTTGTACGGGAGTTCTTGCTCTTCCCGCCGCCTGCCTGAGCCATAATAGGTTCCTCCTTTTAAAAGTTTGAGCAAAATCTTTCCCACCCTTCAGGGTTTGAGAAAAACTTTTGAAGAAGCGGTCAGAAGCCGCTTCTCCTCATAAATTCAACGCGATTTCCCCAATAATTCACCCGCAAACTGCCGCGCCCGGGCGCATTTTAGGAAATATTTTTCTATAATAGATAATTCTCAAAAAAATGTCAATACGGTTGTTTCAGAAAAGAAGCCTTTGCTGTGAACAAGCCGCTCTTGCGCGTATTTCCGGGTAAGAAGTTGTTTCTCTTCTTGACAATTGTAAAAGTATGATATACTATTATACAGAAAGGATAATAGTATATCATAAAAGTTGCTACTCCAGTAGGGTGTTGCAACGTGTACGATGTAAGCGCATGTTTTCGGCTTTATCTATCCGCATAGCAACGGATGGTTTAGCGGCGTGCTTGTGTACGCCTATACAATTTTAAGAGTCTTTGGGAAATCATCCCAAAGAATGGAGGAATGTCTATGAAAAAATTTTGGCTTATCTGCCTTGCCGGTTTGTTGGCAATCGGTATGAGTTTTATCGGATGCGCGGGAACTCCCGCGCCGGCGACTGATGCGCCTGCCGTTGAAGAAAGCGTTGATGATGCCGGGGCTACCGATGAGTCCGTTGAAGAAGCTCCTGAAACGGAAGAAGTTGCCGAGTAAACCAGAACAACGCAACATTCTTTTTGAATGTTTTTGATCTGAAAAGAGGCTAAAGCGTAGACAATGCCCGGCATTGTCTACGCTTTTTTAACATCCGAGATGCTCATCTATAATAGATTTCAACGTATTTTCATTCACTTTCACAATCGCCGATTCGCGCACAACGCTTTCAGGCGAATCTGAAGCATGGGCGGTGTTCACCATGACGTTGCTGCCGAATTCGCGACGAACCGTACCGCCCGGCGCTTTTAGCGGATCCGTGGGTCCAAGCACGTCGCGGATTTTCTTAACCGCGTCAATACCCTCGTAAACGAGAATCATGCACTTGACTGGCTTGCATGTGTTTGCGGGATCGTCCGGCCGCATACCCGACATGAAGCCTACGATTTGGGCAAATTGATCATAGGCGTATTCCACACCGAATGTTTCAACAAGGGTTTTTTCCGTACGTTCGCTCAAGGCGAGGGAGAATTCCTTTTCAAGCGCCTCTTTAGCCTTTTTCCCAAAAACGGGCGCGAGTTTGTTTTTCAACGCCGCTTCGACCGGACCGTAAAAATCAAGCGCCTGTTCAAGCGTGAACCGGTGAACCTTTATGCCAATGATCCTGAGTCCTGTCCGCGAGAACATGTCGATAATGCTCCCCGGACGGGATGAGGCGTACTGCCAGTTGTCAGGCTTTATAATGACCAAGGTGCGCTCTATTTTTAAAGGATCATCGTATTCCACATTGTTGACGATGTTTCCTTTACCCTCCAAATAGCTCGAAAACAGGGCGAGATCTCGGTACGCCCACTTCTGCCCATGCGGCGTCATTACCGCAGGCTCAAAATAGTTTACGCGCGCCGTATCGGGGTCTATGATCAGGTCCGCGTAGGTGTCGCGTATGGTTTCTCCGGTAAGCGATTCGTCACCTATGTGTTCGGGGAAAATATGCCCGCATATTTTCGCGAGCTTTTCACAGGGATTTTCTCCTTTAAATAAAAGCAAAAGCGTACGGTGCTTTCTGCCGCCCGACGGGACAAGCCGTTCCTCAGTATAATCCGCAAGAAGCGTAACATTTGACGACACGTTTTGAGCGCGTAATATCGCCGCGTATTCTTTTGCAAATGCTTCATCAGGCGCAAACAGCTGGGCGCCCACAAGTTCAAGATCAACCTGCGACAAAAGCCGCGCCAACACGCCGCCGGTTCTGCTTTTTGCGACCGTGTACGGCGTTACCATGACATACGATAATGACTCCGGCATTCTTTACTCCTATATGGATTGTATGGATTGATTGTCTTGGTTTTTAGCATCGTCTTTGGTGTCGCTTGAACCTTCTGACAACATTTTTACAATAATATCCCTGTTGTCAAGCAGGGAGCTTAAAGACAACTCCTGATGCAAGCGGGAAATCGTCTGGGCGAAAAGCGGCGTTATATTCACGCTAATGAACCATTCCCGCTTCACTAGTTCTTCCTGATAAATCGCGTTGGCACCAATAATACGGTAAAAAAGCCCTTGTTTGTAGGCGTCGTCAAAGTAGGAAATCGCATCTCCCGAAAAAAGCGGAAGGCTGATCGCCGATATGACCTTGCCCGCGCCCTGCTCCTTGAGAAATTTCATCGCTTTGAGCAGGGTGCCGCCAGTTCCGAGCATGTCGTCCGCCATGAAAACGGTCTTTCCGGCGACATTTCCAAGAAGTTTTATCTCCGCAATGTTGTTTTCAAGCGCATTTTCCGTAACTTTGGAATAATCTCGTTCCTTGTACAGCAGGGCGAGGGGCTTTCTTAGCGCGGTGGCGTAGAATTTGTTGCGGTCCACGGCGCCGGTATCAGGAGAAACCACCACGAAATTGTCGTTCAGTACGCCGGACATTTTCGACAATATGCGAATGATCTGGTAACTTGCGTGGAGGTTCTCGATGGTCATCGTATTGAACGAGTTGCCGATTTCCCGCGAGTGAATGTCCAAGGTGATGATGCGGTGAACGCCGAGAAATTCCAAAAGTTTTCCGACGCGACTCGCCGTAATCCCTTCGCGCCCCTTTTTCTTGTGTTGCCGTGAATAGGGGTAAGTGGGAAGCGCCAGCGTAATGCGTCCCGCACCCGCTTGTTTCACCGCATCGACTGTAACAAACAGCGTCATCAGGTGATCGTTGATCGAGAGCGTCCGTTTGCAACCGTTGTTGAAATTAACCGGAAAATGATTTTCAACGTCTTGTACTATAAAAATATCCTTGCCTCGCACCGATTCCAATATCTCGGCTTTGATTTCGCCGTTTGCAAACA
>JAITAW010000305.1 GCA_031283905.1 Treponema sp.
ATTCATGCGGACGGCAATATCTTTGCACACATCGGCTACGGAACGCGCGCCGCTCCACGCATCGTTCAGGGAGGCGTACATCATGTCTTCCCATACGACCGTGTTTTTTGAATAGGGCCAGAAGACCGCGTCGGGTATTTGGTCAATGTAGGCTTGCACGTTGAAGCCGAGGAAGCTGTCTACAGGGCTGTGAGGTTCCCTTAAACGCCGAAATAGCAACGCCGCGTTCGGAAAGTTTGCGCTGGGTGTCTTCGGAACCGAGGAATTCGAGGAGCTTCCAGGCTTCTTCGGGGTATGGGGTTTTTGCCGCAGCAACCCAGCCTAAGCCGTTGTAAATAGAGACCCGCTTGCCTCCCGGCGATTTCGGCAGTACCGCTACATCGCAGTTGGCGGCGACATACTCGTTGTTTCTAAAGTCCGAGAGCATCCAAGAACCGAAGCCGCTCATGGCGATTACGCCGGACTTCAAAAGCGAGTCCCCGCCGTTCTCCGCAGTAATGGTAAGGGGCGGCGCAATCCCCTCTTTGGCAAAGCTGACAATCCATTCCATAGCCTCAATGGTTTTCGGATCGTCAAAACCGGATTTCTTTTTATCCTCGCTGATGATAAAGCCGTTGTTTTCATACACATAATTTCCCCAGCCCTGCTGGCAATCATGGGGCCGGAAATCCATACCGTAGCGCCCCTTTGCGCTGTCCGTAAGTTTTCGCGCCGCCGCTTTCAGGTCGTCCCAGGTCCAGTTTTCATCGGGATAGGAGAGGCCCGCCTCGTCGAAATAGGTTTTGTTATACCAAAGGCCGATGGTATCCAGGTCCTTGGGGATGGCGTATTGTTTGCCGTTCATAAGGAAAAGCCCAACCAGTTCGCCGGGGAAATTAGCCATATCCGCGATGGAACTTTGGGATATCCGTCCGGTTAAATCCATCAGCATACCGGCGGAACCGTATCGCTGGGCCTGGTTCGAGTGCATCCAGAACACATCCGGCAGGGAACCGCCGGTAGCGGCGGCCTCAAGCAGCGTCCAGTACTGGTCCCAGGGGGTTACCTCAACGCTTACCTTAATCCCTGTTTGTTCGGTAAATTCCTTGATTACCGCACTAATGCCCGGCTCCTGGTTCGTATCCCACAAACCAAGTGTAAGGGTCCCATTCCCCGCCGAAGCGCCTTGGGCTTGCCCTTGTTTTTTCTGACACGCAGCCAAACCAATGACCGCCACAGCGATGCAGACCATCAAAAAAATCCGTCCTGTTTTCATCATTACACTCCTGTTCTCCATACTATTTGGTTTAGGAATAAACCATGCCGATAGCGAGATAAGCGCTATGGTTGGCTATCCGAATCAGTTTAATTTTTCCCGGGCCTTTAAGCATATTATGGGTAAATCGCCGAGGGAATGGAGAAATGAGAACAAATTACACTAAGGCCCCACAGTTCATAAATCTAAAGTTGCATTCCCGAAACTGAAGTTTTGGGAATGCCTCGATCACTTTTTTTGCAGCGCCGCTGTTTTTAATCTATATAATGAACGCACATCAATTCTCTGAAATATTTGGTTAGCATCGCTTCCTCATCATTATAGGTTTTTACTTCAACATATGAGCCAAGTTTAGGGTGTTTTCGTGTGCTCCGGCTGACGAAAAGCGGCTCTAATTCCTGAAAAGAAGCGTTGTTTATCATTATATCACTGTTACCAAAATAATACGGTATATGCGGAATATAATCTTTAAATACACCAACATAACAATAATAAGACAGCATTGTTTTCGTTACCCGCACCGTATTGCTCGTTTCTTTCTCAAGAAAAGTCGCGGCGCGTTTTAATGCGTTTATGTCGCTCATAGTATAAAAATAAGCGATGGCGTCCTGTTTGGACACCGCTTTATGATTTGGATACTTCGGAATGTAATTGCCGATTATATCATACTCCTTAATCGAAAATGTTTTATTATCGCTCGTTTCAAACATGTAATTTTTGATGTATTCATAATCCATGCCGGAAAGATTGCGTTCATAAAGCGCGATAATTATCGGAAAAGAGGCGAGCTTTGAGTTCGCCGAAAAAACACCTGAACTCACTACAACCGAATCTATAAGTTTATAGTTGTTTTTAAATTGCCAAAGCGCTTCAAAATTAGTTTTTTTGATAAGATAAGACAACGGATGCAAAACACAAACAAAATTAGCCGATAGCTTGTCATACGAAAGCAAATAAGATATTCCCAAATCACGCGACATGACGCCGGCGTCTCGCAAAAATTCCGCTTTCTTTTACAGCGCCTTCTATATTTTTCTCTTTTATTTCTGCCAAAAATGTTTTTTCATACATAAATTCAGCCTTGTTCATTCACTCATATACTAATTCCCCATAGGGGGCATTATATTGAAATGTAGTTGAAAAGTATTGCCAATACGGAGAGGGAGGTGAATTTCGAATGATATTAAGAAACCAATGATCATATAACTGTTGGTCAATACTTTTTCGAAAATTTATTTCTAAAAATTGTTCAATAAAATCAGAGGTCGGTGCATGGTGGTGGCAAGGGGTAATCCACGCTCAAGGAGCGTCCTGACGTTCGCCTTGACAACACGCGGCGACAAGGCGCGGGGGTTTTCAGCTGTAAAACAGCGGTTTCAAAGCTCCATTTTATTTGTCATCGCCCGGGCAACGCGAGTTTTGTATTCCTGAAGAAAAACGCGATCCTCCACGAGGATTCGCGCTGAAAACGCGCCGTTGTTCAAAACAAGGATTTCATCAGAGACTTCAAGAAGCTCGTCAATGTCCGTGGAAAAAAGCAAAACAGCATGACGCCGCGCAACAAAACGTAGCTTTTCCGCGAGCGCTTTCCGCGCCCGCGCGTCCAACCCCCAGCCCGATTCGGATAAGATGAGCAGGCATCCCCGTTCCGCCGCTCCGTTTGCCGCCACATCAAAAAGCGCCGGAGGCGGAGAAACTTTTGACAGAGCGTCCAATTCGGCAAGCTCACGCTCCAAAAGCAGTTTTTGCAATTGACCGCCCGAAAAAGACGAGGCCGCTTCCCGCATCGAACGGCTACAACCGGCTCTCGCCATGATCTTTTGCGCCCATGAGTCAAGAAACGGTTTATCGAGGAGAAGAAAGCGCTTGGGCTGTCTGCGGTACGCGTGAACAACAAGGTTGTCCCAAATAGAAAGATCCATCGCAAGGCAGACGTTTGTACGGTCGGCGTTCAGATACGCCATACCCGCGCTACGGAACACCGCCGGCGCCGCGCCGCGCGTTTCTGAAAACAATGGCGTGTTATTGAGGGTGATGCCGCCTGACTTAACGGGAAGCAACCCCGCAAGCGCCAGTTCCAGCGTTTCAAGCCCGCTGTCTCTGACGCCGGCTATGCCGGTGATGCTGTTGGCGCGGACTTCCATGTCAATGTTGCGGACAAACGGTTTGTCCTGCGCTTCCACCGTAAGTTTTTTGACGGAAAGGACAACGTTTTGGCCGCTCCACGCGCTCCGCGCTGGCTTTGAGCGCGGGGCAATTTCGCATACGGGCCGCCGTCTGGCGCCGGACCGAGGGGTTTCCTCAAACATAAGACTGTTCAGCGTTTTCACGTCCGCATTTTTCGCTTCCAATGCCGCAACGGTTTTGCCGGCGCGGAGAACCGTTATCCTGTCGGCGAACGAGAGAACTTCGTCCAGTTTGTGGGAAATAATGATCAGGGAAAAGCCGCGCTGCTTCAACATAGCAAAGAGGGCAAAAAGCCGCTCCGCTTCGGTGCGGGAGATGACGGCGGTTACTTCATCAAAGATAAGAACGCGGCATCCCCGAAGGATCACGTTGACGACAGCCGCATATTGCCGCTGTCCAACGGACAGCCCGCCGGCCCGCCTGTCCAGGGGGAGATCGAAACCCCATTGGATGCA
>JAITAW010000307.1 GCA_031283905.1 Treponema sp.
AAACGCTGGGCGGTATGCCGAGCGATAAGATAAAGGTATTTCCGAATATAAACAGCGGCGGTTCCGGCGGCTTTAGCCGTGGGATGCTGGAGGCGCTTGGGGACAAAGAGCGGTACGGACTGACGCATGTGTTGCTGATGGACGACGATGTGGTATTTACCCATTATGCGTTGGAGCGGGCCTATGTATTTATGAGGCTGTTAAAGAAAGAGAACGGTACCATAATGCTTGGCGGAGCGATGATGAAGCTGGACGAGCCGTTCATACAATATGCGGCGGGGGAACGCATTGGTAATAATTTTAGAATACTGTCCAGTAAAGGGCGGTTTAATATGTACGCACTCCATGATATTCTCAGCAATGAGATAGAAGAGAGTATTAATTATGCGGCATGGTGGTTCTGCTGCTTTCCGCTGGAAGAGAGTTTACGCGGCAATCTGGCGCTGCCGTTGTTTATGCAAGGCGACGATATAGAATTCGGACTCAGAAACGCACGCATGAAGAAAGTAATGCTGAACGGCGTGTGTTTGTGGCATGAGAGCTTTGAGAAAAAATGGATGATACAGAAAGATTATTACGTAATACGTAATGAGTCTATATTGTTATCAATACATGATAAAAGCTTTACAAAAAGAAATATAAAACAGTTTATATTAATCCCGATCATCCGGAACATATTGATATATGACTATAAATCCGCCGCACTGATGCTGCGTGCGGTGGAGGATTATTTAAAAGGTTTTGAGTGGCTTACGCGCATGGATCCGCAGGAGCTGAATAATGAAATTATGAACGCAGGCTATAAACCGGAACCGCTTGAAAATCTCCCCATGTCGTTTAATTATCAAGAGTATAGGGAAAGTTTAATATATAAAGAAACAAAAGCGCGGCAATTTTTCCGGAAAATACTGTTAAACGGGCTGTTTCTGAAAGCGAATAGGGATATTTGTGCGCCTGCTAATAACCCTATGCTTGGTAAACCGTTAAAGAGTAATTTTTACCGTGCGCGGAGAGTATTAAACTATGACGAGTCCACGCAGAAAGGGTTCATTACGGAAAAGAGCCTAAAGGAAACATTCGGCATTATGCTGCGAATGCTGCGCGTTTTTCATGCGCTGGATAAACGCTTTGATAAAACGGTTGTATCATACAGAGAACAATATAAACGATATATAACGGAAGACTTTTGGCGCAAGTTTCTGAAATTGGAAGCATAAAGACTTAGAGTGTCCCTCATAACAATAACAAGGAGAAGAATGTGAGTGAAGTAGATTTGACTGGAAAAACCGTTAGTATTAAAGGACGATTTTTTGATAAATGGACGATAATGCTTATAGTTGTTATCGTGGCAGGTTTATGTATAGTAGTCCCAAATTGTATTAGAAAATACGGAGTATTATTTGTTGACGAATCGTGGTCGTATGGCGCGGCGAATTCTCGAAATGCAAATTCGTTCAATGGATATTCTCCGTATATATGGATAAAAGCGGAGGCGTTTAAAGAATTCATAACGGTTCAAGAAAACGAACGATTTTCCCTTTATGACAATGGATTTGATACCGCACATCCATCGCTATATTTTTTTCTGTTACATACTGTTTCCTCATTTTTTCCAAATCAATTCTCCAAATGGTATGGATTCAGTATAAATCTGTTGTGTTACATAGGAACAATTATTGTAATTTATCTACTCGCAAATTGTTTGTTTCATTCAAAAAAGAAAGCGCTGCTTGCATCTGCGATATGGACGTTTTCTCTTGGCGCAATAAGCGGCGTTCTTTATCTACGTATGTATCTTCTGCTGACATTCTTCACAGTGCTTGCTCTATTCTTTATTGTTTGTTATTTTTTTGAAACTAAAAAAAGACACCTGATAGGTATGGCAATATCGTTTATTCTCGCAGGATTGACGGAATATAGTTTTTGGCTTTTTGCGTTTTTTATGGTATTCTCCTTTTTTATTCTAACAATAAGAGAATGGAAAAAATGGTTGCCGTTCTCTTTCACTGCGGCAGGAGCGTTTATCATCCAATGCATCATGCTTCCGATGACTTTAATTCAATTCTTTAAAATTGAAAATACCAGAGGAGTTTTTCAACAAGGAAGCGCGAATAATCTGATAAAACTATTGAATTTAGCTGAAGTAAGAAGAAGAGTGATTATAGATTTCTTTGATAGATTTTTCTTGTTCTCAATATCTTATAAAACAATATTTATTATCTTTTTTATTATATGTATTGTTATTCTGGCTGACTTCGTTTTCAAACGGTATAAAGCTGGTGTGCAAAAACCATGGTATGAATATATTAAAGGAATTCATGAAAATAATTTATTTAATAGCGAAAAAAGAACGTGTAATTCAGCTTTACTTATCGTGTTTATTTCTGGAATGACGTGCGCTTATTTAACAGAAGCGATAAGACCGTTTGACGATTATCCGGCGGCAAACAGATTTTCATTTTATTTATATCCTTCATGGTCAATATTCATTACATTCGTTATCTCGTTTTTCTACTCTAGAATAAAATTTATAAATAAATATATAAAGATTGTTCTCTCCATAATTTTATTACTTATTCTTGTAAAGATGGAAAATATATCGTTGAAGTCGTTTACCAGAGCGGAGCCTCTCTTTAAGATAAAAGAAAGCTGGTTTCTTAAAGAGTATAGCAATAATATGGAAAAATTTGATGAATTAATTGCGGACTCTTACATATTCTTAATGCCTCATAATAGCAATATTATCAACTTGCAATATACCTATCCTCTCATCAAAGAATTATACGGACTGAAGAAAGCCGAAGGAGAAAACAAGTCGAATTATGTTTATGGAGAAATTATTATTAATCAAATCAAAAAACACATACCTCAAGGAGAGAAAATAACTATTCTTTATCAGTGGGAAGATCCGAATAACCTGCTCACTGACGATGATGATTTTGTCTCATTACTAAATGAGAATGGCTTGTCGCTGGATTTACGCAGTATTTATACCGGCATATATGGCGGTTATAATGTTTATGCTGTGGGTTACGTCACGGATGAATATTCTGCAAATGCGATTCGTTTGAGGAATGAACGGAATATCTATCAATATCTCGATTTAATCAACGATCCGCGTTTTACAATATTTATCGTTGTCAAGGACGAATGTGCGGTAAGTATGAATAATGTAATAATGTCAGGACTACAAGCATTGGGGTTAAAAGAGGATTTACGTGGCAAGGTTCAGCAAAGTTATGTAGCGGTCATCGAAAACGGGCAGGTTGTTTATGAAGCGCTTGCACCCGATAAGACCACGGCATTGAAAAACGAAGGAACGTTGAAAGATGGTACAAAATACAACCTTTACAGTGCGAGCTTGCCATCCGGAAATGACGCTTCTATTACCATTGATAATTTTGAATACGCTGTCAAAAGCCGCGGTTTGAACATCGTCATTTACGACAATACTGATAAATCAGTCGTAGACAGCGTAGCGTTTGATACATGGGCTAAAGAGTTAAGCGCGTATAGAAAAAGAAATTGAGAATGACCGAATTATATTAATAGCGGCCCATTGAAAAACGAGCCGCGCAGAGAGGCTGGGGACGCGGATATCCGGGGAGAGCCGCTTAAAGCCGAAGCCGGTGATAGAAAAAGGCGGGTTCCGCCGCCTTTCCCCCTTTTCGTCCAAACGCCTTTTCAAGTATACCGGAAAGAGTTTTCGGTATACCCAAAAGAGTTTTCGGTATACCGAAAAAAGTTCTTGGTAGACCTAATATAATTTTTGGTATACCAAAAATACTTCTTATTACACCAAAAAGGCCTGCCGGTATACCAAAAAGAAATAACGGTATACCGAAAAGAATTCTTGGTATACCGGAAAGAGTTGCGGGTAGACCCAAAAAGGCGCGGGGTAGACCTTTTGGGCGGAAGTCCCGCCGGCATACCGGTAAACCCGGTAGGTCCGGTCTGGATGGGCGGGTTTTCGGCGGCGTTTGCCTCCGGGCGCTCGGTACGGGGGCCGGCGCCGGCTGCCGCGCTGTCGCCGCCACGCCCCTGTTTCACACCCTCTTCACCGCGTGAAACAGTTCCTGCCGGCTTAACTCCGTCCACACGGGCCTCCCGTGTGGGCAGCGCGGATCGGGCAGGGCAAGCGCGGACTCCGCGAGGGCGAGCGCGGCGGTGTTGTCAAGGTAGCCGCCGTCTTTGATCGCCGCGTGGCAGGCGAGGGTCGCGGCCCAACGCTCGGCTATGTTTTCACCGGCAAGCCTCAGTTCCAGAATAGCCTTAACCGTGTCGCCATCGCCAAGACGCCAGTGTACCGGCAGAGCCTCGACAAGCCATTTCCCGCCGCCTTCATCCTTTTCAACAACAATGCCCAGACGCGCAAGGTCTTGCGCGCGGCTTTCAAGGAAATGGTCGTCATCGGCGCTTCCAGTCGCAAAAGGAATGCTTACCAGCAGTTCTTGTTTGGGAATAGGCTTATTAAGAAATTCGTTGTAAAGAATACGCTCATGGGCCGCATGTTGATCGATAAAGAAGAGTTTTTCGCCTTTTTCAACAAGAATGAACAGATCAAACGCCCTGCCTACATATGTTACCGCATGGCCTTCATGGTTTGCGGCGCGGAAGCCGGCGGCGTCTTCTCCGGCGGCGCTTCTGCCGGGCAACTCCGCAAAACGGGGGAGCCTTTCGAGCAACGCTTCCAGCGCCATCGTCGAAGCGCCGGCTGACGCGCCGTTTCCAGCGGAACCGCCGGGCGCATAGGAAACCTTTTTTTCAAACGCAAAAGAATCTCCCCGCTGTTTGCCGGGCGTTCCGTAGTCCCAAGCGAACTCTTTTTCCCGCGTATGTTCAAATGTTGACGGAAGCTCGCCACTGTCCGCCGCCGCGCTTGCCGCATACGCGGTATACCGCCGCAGGTGGCGGCTAAAATCCTTAAGCGCTTCGGTTATCGCGTGGTGAATGACGCCCGCGTCCGCAAAACGCGCTTCGCGCTTTGCCGGATGAATGTTGAAATCCGCCAAATGCGGGGCGATGTCAATAAAAATCGCGCCTACCGGATGCGTTCCATTTGGAAAAGAGCCTTGCATACCGTACTCAAGAGCCTGCAAAAAAGAAAAGTCCTGTATACGCCTGCCGTTTGCGAACACGTACTGAAGTTTGCGGCCGCCGCGGGCAAGTTCATCGCCTCCGATCACGATATTTACCGAAAAACCGTTGCCGGCAACGTTGATTTCATGCAGGAAGCCGGCTTCATTCTTTTCAAGCGACAGTTCGGCAAAACGCTCCTTCAAAGAAGCGGCGGGGTTCAGCATGGTTTTCACCTTGCTGTCTTGGGTAAAGCGGAAGCTAACTGCGGGAAAAGCCATAGCTTTTTCAACAAAGGTTTGATAGCACAGGGCTGCTTCGCTCCAATTCCGTTTAAGAAACCGTTTACGCGCCGGTATAGCGTCAAAAAGCCCGATACATCGAATGCTGCTCCCCTTTACCCGCCGCGCCCGTTCCAGTCTCGGCGGATGGGAATCGCCCGGCCCCACCTCAAGACGCCACGCCTCCCGCCCGTCCGTGCTGGTGAGTATGTCCAGCGCCGAAACGGCCGCCGCCGCCGCGAGCGCCTCGCCCCGGAAGCCGAGCGTTTCAGCGCGATTGAGGTCTTCCAGAGAACGTATTTTGCTGGTTGCGTGGGCATACCAGCACAATGCCAAATCCTCCCGCGTCATGCCGCAGCCATCATCAATGACCTCAACCTTGCGCGATCCTCCCTCTTCAATATTCACTTCAATAAAGCTACTCCCCGCGTCAATGGCGTTGTCAAGCAATTCACGCACGAGGCTTGCCGGACGGTCGACCACCTCGCCGGCCGCTATTTTTCGAGCCTCTTCAGGGGGCAGAATTTGTATACTCATAATTCATCAAAGAGCGTCAGCTCAGGAGCGCTGTCCGGTTTGGCGTCCGGTTGGTTCATAAGAAGCTCTATCCGCCCTTCAATCTTCTCAAGGTCTTTTTCCAGGGTTCCGGCCAGCTTAATCCCTTCTTCAAACGCTTTAAGCGCTTCGTCAAGGGAAATTTCCGGCTTCCGTATTTTCTCGCTTAACGCCTCAAGACGCGACAGCCGCTCTTCAAAGTTTTTCATGGTGTGTTTCCTCCGATTTCTTGGTTTGCTTGTTTCCCTAGTGGCTTTAATCAGAATAACGCATCATTGGGAATACGTCAAGATGTGTTGTAAAACGGCGTTAGGCGGCGTTGCGCCGGAATTCTTTGAATATTTTATGAATAACCGCATTGACATATTAATTGTAGTATGATTTAATTGAATTAAGAGGAAAAATGAAAACGGTAATTAATTCTGACAGGATAGTATTTTTAGATAATATCCGTTCATTGATTATAATTCTTGTTCTAATCTTCCATTCAGGAGCAAGTTATGGAACGGGCGTTGAATTTTGGCCGTTTCATGATAATAACCCCAGCGGCGTCATAGACTTTTTTATGTTCCTTTGCGATGTATTTTTTATGGCAATACTGTTTTTTATCGCAGGATATTTTGTTCCGGCTGATTTATTGAAAAAGGGTCTGCCGGGATTCATAAAAAGTAAAGTAAACCGTCTGGGTTTCCCATGGCTCATAATCACGGTACTGGCGCTGCCTGTTCTGGATTATATACATTATTTAGTCAATCATATAAAGCAGTCTTTGCCTACGGCAGGATTCGTGGAATATTGGCTCTTATGCATGAAGAAAGTCAGCGATTTTTATATCGGCTGGATGGATATGTCGGCATATCATTATATGACCAATAGTTTCTACCAGAGATATATGTGGTTTATTTCTCTGTTACTATTTTTCTTTATCCTATTTGCCCTAGGATATACTCTGAAATCGCGCCTGACAAAACAAAATCGACAAAAGTCAAATACGATAGATTCAAGGCCGGATATAGTAAAAATAGTATCTATTACCTCCATTTTAATGGTGGTATTATTTGGTATTACCAGACTCGTGATTTATCCCGAATTCATGGGAAACGGATGGTTTTCTTTGGGAAATATCATTCAGTTTCAATTCGGGAAAATTGTAATATACGGGTGTTGCTTTGGACTCGGTATTCGTGCGTTTTGTGGAAAATGGTTCGCAAGCAATAATAGTATTGGAAAACCGTGGGCATGGGCAATTGTTTGTTTCTGCCTTTTCGGGCTGAATATGTTGGCGCTAAAAAACGTAGGTTCATCAGAAGAGCCGGCGTTAATCGCCAAAATAGCTTTCTGTGTATTTTACCCGTTATGGACTCTTTCTTTCCTGGGACTTTTTGTTTCATTTGCATATAGGTATAGAAATAAACCCACAAAATTCAACATGAGCTTGGCAAACAATTCTTATAATATGTATCTTGTTCACTATATCATTCCTTTTACCTTTCCGTTAATATTATCCGGAATTTCTATGCCAACATTGGTAAAATTTACTATTGTATCTGTTGTTACATTGTTTTTTAGTTATAGTTTCAGCGTATTCATTATGAAACCTATATCAAAAATTATAAGAAAAAAGCTCTATAATAGAGGACGGGCAAACTTCGCATAACACAGTACCGTTTACATTTCGCCGCTAAAGCGGCTCGGGCTACGGTTTTGCTAGGGCGTTGCTACGCCATTCTCACGCCTCGTTCCGCCACATTTTGCCAGCCCTTATCCGGGCTGGCAAACCGTCATATATCGCCGGAACATTATACGGTAATAAGTATGAAAAATTTTAGATATTGGTTATTCGGTAAATTATCGTAAGTCGATAAATTATCGTAAGATAGTATACAAAGAATCGGAACGGCTCCAATGGCGCGGAGCGGCGTTGCAAACCTCCCCCGCGTACGTCCAACGAACAGTACGGCGGGGGAAAAATCACGCCAAAAGACGGCAATCCGGCTTGTTTATACATTCGCCGAGGCTCTTTTTCTCTACAGCAACCGTTGTTTTCACGTGAAAACAGTTGGGAGGCGAATGGCAGGCGCACATACCCGTTGCATACACGCGCCTGTTTCTCCTTATCCGGTCAGCCATCACATCAGGAGTTGTCATTGGAACTATATGGTTAAGCGTTTCTGTGGATACTGGCCCCGAAGAATGTACCCACGCCGTCGCGCCGACTCTGCGGGTTCTTCAAAGGGAAGTTGAAGAAAAAAAGGCGGAGTCAAATTGCGGATTATTGACGCGGAGGCGTCCCGTGAAAAGGGCAATATCCGCTCCGTTCTGGTTGGAGGCGTAGCGGACCATGGACATTCAGTTTATACAGGCATAAGGTAACGATCGCTCCAGCGGCGCAGTCAATGAAACTGTGGAGCGCCCGCTGTTTTCCCTTGGCGATCCGTGCCCTCAGCACCTCATCCGTGCAGCCGTCAGGCGCATCCCGGCGTTCTCGTGGACGACCGCCCTTCTCCCGCAAGTCTCACGGCCTTCTTGAGCCGCTCCACCCGCCGTTCACTCAAACCCGCTCCGCGGGCTGCCTTGTCCACCATATACTTGCCGTCAACGTCTCTCTTGGATGAGGTCCAGTCTGTCCGGTTCTTTCGCGTTCATGACGTATTTCATCTCCCCGTTTTACAAGAGAGGTGAAATTTTCTCTCGTGATTCACAAATATAAAAGAAGCTCTTGCAAAATAAATTGAAAAGGAGTATACTTACCTCACTTTATTTTTATTGGAGGTTTCGATGAAAAAGCTCTTTGTTATCATGTTGATAAGCGCGGCGTTTGCGGCGTTGCCGCTCTTTGCCCAGGACAATCAAGATTCTGAGGACAGCTTCTATTATGTAAAAGTTCCTATTGTAAAGATATATACTTATTCAAAAGGGTATGTTGTCAGTTATAATGTAGGAACATACGGAACTGAGATTGATACGGTGTACATTCCGGGATCATGGTTCTCAATAAAAGAAAACAAGGGGATTATTGTTTATCTGAAAGCAACCCCTGTAGTTCCAAATCTAACGGTCTACTACCGGAATGGAACCTTTGATCATGTAAAGTTGTATGTGAGAAGGGACTATAGCGATCCTTCTTGGGGTTATATGCCCTTGCAGACGAACATTGACGATCGTTTTGAGAACGTAACGGATATTTCGCTCAAGCTCAGCCTCACAAAAGAGTAAAGCGACGGGTAGTAAGGAGGGCTTTTTCAAAAGTTTTGAAACATTGAAAAAGCCCGGTAACTAACGCCGCTATAAAAGATGTGGAATGCCTATATCTGTTCCCCAAAAAGTGCTTGATTTTATCAGAAATCATAAGAAATTTATCATAGCCGGTCATAAAGATCCGGACGGCGATTGCATCGGAAGCCAGCTTGCTTTGGCTTCGGTGTTGAAACGGCTGGGCAAGGAGGTTGTGGTTTGTTCGCCCGGTCCCTTTAAACGCAGTGAGGTTTCAGCGTATCAAGACCGCTTTGCAAACACTGTGAGAGACGAGGATCGGCTGGGCGCGGTGGTCGTTATCATGGACTGTTCCGTGATGAGCCGTACCGGCGATTTGGAAGAGCGCCTCAAAGGATTGCCTACAGTCGTTGTTGACCACCACGAAGGCGGAGATGACCTCGCCGTCTCCCATGAGAATCTCTCGTTTATCGATCCGTCCGCCCCGTCCGTAACCTTTCTGACCCTCGCTCTGATCGAAGCCTTGGGGCTTGTTCCAACCGAAGAAGAAGCAAAGCTACTGTTTTTCGGGCTTTGTACGGACACCGGCTTCTTTCGCCATGTTGACTCAACAGGACATGAAACGTTTGACTATGCGTCCCGTCTCATAAAGGCGGGAGCGGATCCGAAGGAGACGTTCCGTCTTCTAAACGGCGGCAAAAGCCTCGCCTCACGCCAATTTCTGGGAGTCCTTTTAGCCGGTTCCCGGCAGTACTTTGATGGAAAACTCATCCTTGTTACGGAAGAATACCATGAAACCCGGCGTTTCGGGCATGAGAGCAGGGATTCCGACAACTTGTACCGGCTTTTGCAGGCGGTAGACGGAGTGAAAGTCGTCATGCTTATTAGACAGGAGACGCCGGTAACTTGCAGCGTGGGTCTGCGTTCAGAGGGCAAAATCGATGTCGCCGCCATAGCCGCCGCTTTTGGCGGCGGCGGGCATAAGAACGCCGCCGGAGTGAGCATGGAAGGAACCATCGAAACCGTCCGTCCCCCGTTGCTGGACGCATTTGAGAATTTTTTTGCTCGGGAATTTCCATGATTTTATCTCAACCTAATACGACAAATCTTGATTCGTCAACAGGCATTTTTTTATGGACTGGTTCCAAAATCTGACGTTTTGGAACTGCCTCTTATAAAAAATTATAAATTTCTTCCTGTGCGCTACATACTTCATATTTGCAACCGTTCCGCGTGATGATACGCTTTTGCCCGTAGTTCCTTTACCGATTCGTCTAAAAGGTGATCGTCAAACCGCATCGTGCGGTCTATTGGAGATGCGCCGCCGGGCAGAATCTCGATGATGCGGTTTGACGTTGAGTTGACAAACTCGTGATCGTGCGAGTTGAACAGGATTACCCCGGGAAAAGCGCATAATCCGTTATTCAAGGCGGTAATGGCTTCAAGATCGAGATGGTTGGTCGGTTCGTCAAGGATGAGGACGTTTGCGCCGGAAAGCATCATTTTTGCGAGCATACACCGCACCTTTTCGCCGCCGGAAAGCACGTTTACGGGCTTCAGCGCCTCATCGCCGGAAAAAAGCATACGTCCCAGAAAGCTGCGTATATAGGTTTCGTCCTGATCCGTAGAATATTGGCGCAACCAATCCGTGATCGAAAGGTCTGAATCGAAAAACAAGGAGTTTTCTTTGGGGAAATACGACACCGAGGTTGTCTGCCCCCAAAAAAAGCCGCCGGACGATTGTTTCTGTACGCCCGCAATGATGTCGAACAGCGCCGATTTTGCCTGGTGTTCCTGCCCCACGAATGCGATTTTATCGCCTTTGTTGATCGTAAGATTGAAATTCCTTAAAATATCCCCTTTGCCGGCGTTTTCGGCGGTTGAAAAGCTCAAATTTTCGATGTTCAGCACGTTGTTGCCAATGTCTCGATCCGGTTTGAAGCCCACGTACGGGAATTTGCGGCTTGTTACCGTAACGTTTTCAAGGTCGAGCTTTTCAAGCACTTTCTTCCGGCTTGTCGCCTGCCTGCTTTTTGAGGCGTTGGAGGCGAACCGCTGGATAAATTCCCTGAGTTCACGGGCTTTTTCTTCATTCTTTTTCTGTAGATCCTTCGCCTGTTTTTGTAGTATCTGGCTCATTTGGTACCAAAAGTCGTAGTTGCCCGAATACAGGGTGATTTTCCCAAAGTCAATGTCCGCGATATGGGTGCAGACGCTGTTCAAGAAGTGGCGGTCATGGCTTACAACGATTACCGTGTTGGGGAAATCAATGAGGAATTCCTCAAGCCACGAGATGGACTCAAGATCAAGCCCGTTGGTCGGCTCGTCAAGGAGGAGGAGGTCAGGATTGCCAAAAAGCGCCTGAGCCAGCAGTACGCGAACCTTTCTGGTTTCGTCAAGTTCGCTCATCATCTTTCCGTGATCCACTTCGTCAAGACCAAGACCGGAAAGAAGTTGGCTTGCCTGGGCTTCAGCTTCGTATCCGCCGAGTTCGCCGAATTCGGCTTCCAATTCCGCGGAACGGATACCGTCTTCATCGGAAAAATCCTCTTTTGCGTAGACGGCCTCCCGTTCTTTCTGTACGCTGTAGAGTTTGGGATAGCCCATAATAACCGTATCAAGCACGGAATATTCCTCAAACGCGAAGTGATCCTGTTTGAGCGCCGCCATGCGCTGTCCCGCAGTGATACTGATTTCACCTTTGTCATGTTCCACCTCGCCGGAGAGTATCTTGAGAAAGGTCGATTTTCCCGCCCCGTTTGCGCCGATAATTCCGTAGCAGTTGTCGGGCGTGAATTTGAGATTAACGTCTTTGAATAACGTCCGTTCTCCATAGCTTAAACGTACGTCTGTAACTGTGATCACTATATACCTCGTTTGTATAATTTGTATGCGGAGGCTTTCCCAAGGCTTCAGTCTTGGGAAAACAACCTTAGTTAGAAGGAAAAAGCGGCGGCCTTGTCTTGCCGACAGGGAAAGCGTCAGCCGTCTTTCTTAAAAACGCCTAAAAGTTTTGCGATAAATCCTTTTTTTGCGGTCTTTTCCGGCTCCACAGCGGGCGGCATCGCTTGCGCCGCTGTTATTTCAACGGATTTTACCGGACGTTTACCTGCCGCCAGTTTACCACGCGCGCCTTTTTTCACGGCTTTTCCTGATGTGGAAGCCGGTACTGGCGGGACAACTCCGGATGCCGCAACGCCTGCCGCCGACGTAACCGGCATAGTCGGTGACTGTTTTCCTTGCCGTGAACGCCGTCTTTTTCGCTTACGGGTACCGTCCTGCCGCAATTTATCCTCCCGCCCAACGGCTGCCGCCACTTCTACAGCGGATGATTCAACGCGGGAGCCTGCGCCGTACTTCGCCCGGTAATACGCCATGCGCTCTTCAAAAGACATTGTGGAAAGACCGTTGCTGTCAATACCGTCCGTTTGTTCAGAATACCCTTGTTTTTGCGGGAATTCGCGTTTCCCATTTTTAGCTTGCCGCGCCTTATCATCTCTTGATACATCGCGTGGAGAATCGCATCGCGGCGAATCACGCCTTTTCCCTTCTTTCCGCACCCGCCGCCCGTCGCCCCGCGCCGGATCCGACTCGCTTCCATGTTGATCGCGGGAGCCGGCGCGTTCGCGGGTACGGGCGCTCCTGCCTGCGCTCTTATCTTCCGCGTATAGATGTTCACCCGCGATTTCCGAGGGGATTTTCATATCGATGTACCTTTCGATGGCGGCAAGCTCATACACGTCCTGCTCGCTAGCAAAAGATATGGCTTTGCCGGTTTTACCGGCGCGGGCGGTACGCCCTATGCGGTGAACGTAATTTTCGGACTC
>JAITAW010000019.1 GCA_031283905.1 Treponema sp.
AAGATAAGAACGCGGCATCCCCGAAGGATCACGTTGACGACAGCCGCATATTGCCGCTGTCCAACGGACAGCCCGCCGGCCCGCCTGTCCAGGGGGAGATCGAAACCCCATTGGATGCACAAATCGTGCGCTTGTTTGCGTTGCAGCGCGGGGCGGACAAAAAACCCGTTCTCAGCGCCCAACGCGCAATTTTCCCACACCGTGAGATCGGGAACAAGGGACGGATGCTGCCGCACCATGCCTATGCCGCTATTGAGCGCGTCTTTCGGGCGCTTGAAGCGGCGTTCCACATTGTTTATAACAATACGCCCGCTTGAAGGGACCATGCAACCGGCAAGGATGTGCATAAGCGTTGACTTGCCCGCTCCGTTTTCACCTACAAGCGCATGGATCTCACCCTCACGGAGGTTAAAATCCGCGTTGTCAAGCGCATGAACGCCGTTTGTTGGGAAACGTTTGGTTATCTGGACGAGTTGTACCACCGGCGGCGATCTGTTAGGAGATCGCCATTTCAAGCGCGATCTCCACCATTCCGGTCAATGTCCGCTGTCTTTCTTCGGCGGTTGTTGTTTCTCCCGTGATTATGTGATCGGAAATGGTGAGCAGGGCGAGGGCTTGCCGCCTGTATTTTGCCGCCAGCGTGTAGAGTTCGGCCGTTTCCATTTCACGCGCGAGGCAGCCGAATTTCGCCCACAGTTTCCAGTCATCGGGATCTTCAGTGTAGAACAGGTCCGAAGAAACAACCGCGCCCGCCTTCACCTTCCAACCTTTAGCCTCCGCAATGTCATAGGCTTTTTTTAACAGGGGGAAAGACGCGGCCGGGGCGAAGCTTCTGCCTCCGAAACGGATACTGTTTGCGCCCGAATCGGTTGACGCCGCGGTTGCCAGTACCACATCGCGCACCTTAAGGTCATCCTGAATGGATCCGGCTGTGCCGATGCGGATGGCTTTCTGTACGTGGTATTCACGAAACAACTCGTTTACATAAATGGAAATGGAGGGTATGCCCATGCCGGTTCCCTGCACCGACACGGGTTTGCCTTTGTAAAAGCCCGTGTAACCAAACATATTACGCACCGCCGTATACCGGCGGGCGTTTTCAAGAAACGTTTCCGCTATGAATTGCGCGCGCAACGGATCCCCGGGCAAAAGAACCGCTTCGGCGATTTCACCCGGGCTTGCCGCAATATGAGTCGACATATAGGTTGCTACTCCTTTTGCCAAAGCATAGCATAGTTGGCGGAATGATGGGAAGGGGAGATTCGCCGTGCGCCGCCTATTGGTCTTTGACGCGGCATGAACTTACGTAAACGCGGCGCTCTTCCCGGCATAGAAGCGCGGGTAATGCGGGCGCTCATTGACGCGGCTCCATGACGGGAAGGGCGGTTTTTGCCCTATCCCTTGATCTTTGCAAGAGAGTCAATTATAGTTAATACAATATGAAATTAGATAAACGTCAGAGCCTGTTCCAGATCGCGAGCCTCCGCTTTGCGAACACCCGGGTCGACGGGGCGGGCTTTGGGAGAAGCGCTCCACGCCCGGCGGCAAGCCGGCGTGGAACCGCTTTCTCAATATCTAGCCTCGTGAAAAAGCGCCGCCATGTTTTTCTTTTTCTCGTCTTCTTGCCGGCATTCACCTTCGCCTCGCCTTTCACCATGATTTCAGCCGGCGATCCAGCGTTGGAAGACCTGCGTTTTTTGGCGATTCAGTCGGGCAAAAGCGTGTTGTCTTTGACGCCGCCGCTTTCACGGGACGAAGTGCTGCTCATGCTGCAAGACACCGATGCGGGCAATCTGAGCCCCGCAGGCAAAGCGGCGTACAACCGCGTAATGAAAGCGATCAATCCTGTCCCGCTCTATTCAAACGGGTTTCTCGGCGTAGACGCCCACATACAAGCCGGCGTAGAAGCGCGGGTGCGGACAAACCCCGCTATTCCGTGGACGCAAAACGTCAAGGACAGCCCTCCTTTGCTGGAGTTGCCTATAAATATATATGCCGCAGACAAGGCGCAGCTATTTATAGACCCCCTGTTGGCGCGGTCGAGATCGTATTACGATGAAACCGGCACGTATGTTGGATCGAACATCCCGCTTGACGCGGGGCAGATCGATATAAGTATGCCCTTGCGCGCCTTTTTTGCCGCAGGCGGCTCATGGTGGAATTTTGAAATAGGGAGGGACAGGCTTTCCTATGGACTTGGGCGTAGCGGCAACATGGCCGTTTCAGATACGCCCGATTATTATGACATGGCGCGGTTTTCGCTGTTTTCACAGACGGTTAAGTACTCGTTCATGGTGAGTCAGATGCCGCTTATGATACATCAAATAATGGGCGATGAGGGCGTACAAGAAGACACGCTCACCAGCACAACGCAGCGGTATCTTTACGTTCACCGGCTTGATTTCCGGCTGTTCAAACGGGTGTCTCTTGGACTTACGGAAGGAGTCATGGTGGGAAACGCTCCGCTTGAATTGCGTTTTCTCAATCCATTGGCGATCTTCCACTCTTTTGCGGCGTGGCGTGATTATGGCGCATGGAACAAAGAGCGCTCCGATATGGTGGGATCGCTTTTTTCGCTTGACGCAAGCTGGGCCATCCTGCCTTCTCTTGCGGCGTACGGCCAATTTGTGATGAACGAGTGGTCTACGCCGTACGAGCTTGAACACTGGCCCGAATCACAAGCGCCTAACGCGACCGGTTTTTTGGCGGGACTGGAATATACCCGCGATCTTGCGGGCTGGGCCGCGTCTTTTTACGCGGAATGTATGTATTCGGACCCCTATCTCTACGTCCTTTCCTCCCCGTTTGCAAGCTATATTTGGATGCGCCGGATTTCCGATAGCGAGCCGTTGCGTTATAACTGGATAGGACACCCGGAAGGCAGGGATACGGTCATGTATACCGCGGGATCGAGTTTTTCAAAAGAAAACCTCGGCTTTTCTCTGAACATCGTTTTTACCCAAAAAGGAATGCATACGCTTCAGTGGGATTGGAATATGGGAAAGGAGTACAGCACTCAGAAAACGCCGTCCGGCATACCGGAAAACAAACTGACCCTTGCCATCGGATCAAACTGGAAGCCGCTTGCGTGGCTTAAGCTTTCAGCCCGGGCCGACGGGAGCGTTGTTTTCAATCATGGGCATACATCCGGCGCACAGGAATATGGGTTTGACGCGACGATAAACATAACGTGTACGTATTAATCACCGGCAGGTATACGTCCATATCCGAGGCAGGTATAAGCTCGTATACCTGTTGCCGCGTGGGACGCCTGTGCGTCGGCGGCAAGACGCCAGTTAAAAAACGTTAATTTTTTAAAGAAGGAGAGTTTATGAAAAGATTTTGGGTTGCGTTTACTTTTTTTGTGGTGGTTTCCGCGCTTGAAGCGCAGGGTATCCGTCCTTATTTCAGCATGATTTCCGCCGGGGATCCGGTGCTGGAAGACCTGCGTTTCCTGATAATTCAGTCCGGGAAGAGTTTCCTGTCTTTGACGCCCCCGCTTTCACGAGATGAAGTGTTGCTCATAATGCGGGATATTGATACGGATACCTTGTCGGACGGGGGCGAAGCGGCTTACAACCGCATAACAAACGCCCTTAATCCAAAACCTCTTTATTCAAACGAATTCTTTAGCGCGGATGCCCACATAAAAGCCGGTATAGAAGCGCGTGTCAGGACAAATCCCGTTGTTTCATGGACGCAGAATGTTGCGGACAGCCCCGCGCTACTGGCGTTGCCCGTGAATCTGTATATTGCGGACAGAGTGCAATTGTTTATAGAGCCTAGTTTTGCGCAGTCGAGATGGTATTATGATGAACCCGGTACGTATTTCGGAACGAATACCCCCCCCCCCCCAGACGCCTTGAAGCGATTCGATGCCAATATGCCCTTACGCGCTTTTCTTGCCGCCGGAGGCCCGTGGTGGAATTTTGAAATAGGGAGGGACAGACTGTCTTACGGGCTTGGGCGTACCGGAAACATGGCTCTTTCGGACACGCCCGATTATTATGATATGGCAAGATTGTCGCTGTTTTCATCAGTGTTTAAGTACTCCGTTTTAATAAGCCAGATGCCGCTCACGGTAAGCGATGGGATAGCGCCGGACTTTTCCGGACTGAATGAGACGGCCGTGAAGACGACGACGCAACGGTACTTTTACGCGCATAGGTTTGACGTCCGGTTGTTCCGCCGGATTTCTATCGGGCTTACGGAAGGAATAATGGTAGGAAATTCCCCGCTGGAAGCGCGGTTTCTAAACCCTATGGCGATATTTCACGCTTTCGCCGCGTGGCGTGATTATGACGGTTGGGAAGGTACCGATAATCCGGATCACGCCGACATGGTAGGTTCGCTTTTTTCTCTTGATCTGAATTGGGCTATAATGTCCGGGCTTTCGCTGTACGGTCAATTTGTGATGAACGAGTGGGCTATACCGTCCGAAATGGAAGGTTGGCCCGAGAACGTAGTGCCTAATGCGACCGGTTTTTTGGCGGGACTGGAATATACCCGTGATTTCAGGGGTTGGGCCGCGTCTTTTTACGCGGAATGTATGTATTCGGACCCCTATCTTTACATTCTTTCCACTCCTTTTGCAAGCTATATATGGATGCGCCGGGTTTTCGATTCTTCCTCCGATAGTGAGGCTCTGCGTTACCGCTGGATAGGACACCCGGAAGGCAGGGATACGGTCATGTATACAGTGGGATCGAGTTTTTCAAGAGAAAACCTCGGTTGCTTTCTGAACGTTTCTTTTGTGCAAAAAGGGGATCACACGATTCAGTGGGATTGGAACATGGGAAGGGGCTATACCGATCAAAAAACGCCGAGCGGCATACCGGAAAACAACCTACGCCTCGCGCTTGGGGCGAACTGGAAACCGTTTGGTTGGCTGGAGCTTTCGGCGCAGACAGGCGGAAGTATTATTTTCAATCATGGGCATACATCCGGTACACAGGAATATGGGTTGGATGCGATTTTAAGCATACGATTTATATAT
>JAITAW010000022.1 GCA_031283905.1 Treponema sp.
GGTGGAGGCGTACCGGGGCGGGCTTCTGCCGAATGAGCGCCGCGAGATAGAGAAAGGTTTGCGGAACGGCGGCATCCAAGGGGTGGTGTCGACCAACGCGCTGGAACTGGGCATAGACATCGGCGGGCTTGACGCGGCGGTGGTAGCGGGCTTCCCCGGATCGTTCAACTCGTTTTGGCAGCAGACCGGCAGGGCGGGCCGCCGGGGCGGGTCGTCCGTAGCGGTTTTCATTGCCTCCGCCTCGCCGCTGGATCAGTTCATTATGGATGATCCGGTCTGGTTTTTCAGGAAAACCGTTGAGGAAGCGCGTATAAGTCCGGACAACCCCTATATTTACATGGATCATATCAAATGCGCGGCTTTTGAGCTTCCGTTCCGGGACGAAATTATTGAACGCGCTCACGGAACGAACAGCGCGGGCGGCGCCTCAGGCGAGGCGGAAGACTTTTTCGGGAAAGACACGGCGGACGCGCTCTCGTTTCTGGAACAAGACGGCGTTGTCAGGCATACTGCGGGCAAGTGGTACTGGGCGAGCCGCTCCTTTCCGGCGGAAGGCGTGAGCCTGCGTTCCGCCATGACGGAAAACGTGGTCATCATCGATGTGACGGACGGGCGCAACGCGGTCATCGGGGAAATGGACCGACCGAGCGCAAAGGAACTCATCTTCAAGAACGCCGTGTATATTCATCGGGGCAGGCAGTATCTGGTGGAGGATTTGAACATTGAGGAGAAAAAGTGCCTTGTGCGGGAAGCCGATGTGAACTATTACACGGACGGTTATGTAAAAACCGACATAAAAGTCCTCGCGGAAGACGAGCGTCTTGAATACGGCGGCGCGCGCGGCTGTCTCGGCGATGTCCTGGTGCGGACGCAAGCCGCTAAATTCAAGAAGATACGGTTTCACACGCAGGAAAACATCGGGTACGGCGTCATAGACCTGCCTGAAGAGGAGATGCAGACCCGCGCCCTCGCGCTGCTTTTTCCGCCCGAAAGCTCCGGCGGCAAATCGCTTGCCCTTCTTGATGAATCAGAAGCGGGATCGGTTCTTTCCGGCGTGGGTAAGCTTATCAAGCAGATAGCGCCGGTATTCCTGCTCTGCGACAGCCGCGACATCGGCGTTGCGGAGCGGGTGCGCGATCCGCATTTCGATATTCCCGCGCTCTATGTGTACGACAAATACCCGGGCGGCACGGGACTCTCGGAAGCCTTGGCGCGGCGCGGCGCGGAATTGTTCGCCGCGATTTACGCGGTGGTTGTACGATGTTCCTGCGCGAAAGGCTGCCCTTCCTGTGTGGGCGCGGGCGAAAACAAGGCGGGAACGGCGGCGTTTTTGCGGACTAGCGGGCTAGCGCTCGCCCGTTGACTTTGGTTATTGCTGCTGACTAACCGCGATCCCTCCTTCTGTAGAATAAGAAGCGCGGAAAAGCAAGCACCGTTTACGGAGACGAGAATACGGGAAGCGCAAGTAGACGGCCGCCGAAAGGGATATAGACTACGCCGGAGACGTACCTGCTGCGGATACGGCCCGGCTTGGCGGGCGAAGGGGTGGAAGGATATAGGTACAACGGGAGGCGATGGCGTATAAGAGGCCGGTGAATCAGCTGAATATCCGGGGCGGCCCCAAAGGGAAATGGGGTATATGAAGCCGAAAGAGAGGGGCGAAGAAGGGCATATTTTTTATAGAGAGAAGAGGGTGTTCGGATACCGGAAAGCGGTATAGCGGGGAATAGGGAAGGACACGGGATGGGCGTATGAGGCGTTTGCGGGCGCGAATCCGTTGAAAGGGGCGCGGGTGAAGGGGTCTGTAAAGCGGGACGGGCGGAGGCCGATAGAGGGATGGAGAGGGCAAAAGACCGGCAAAACGGCGTACACGCAGCCGGATATGGGAGTATTTTGTCCGCTAAAACACCCTCAAAGCGGTATCGGGCATTACAGGCGATACGGTAGTCCCAGAAGGGGCGTTACCGCTATCCGCGACTATGTGTTCTCCCATAGTTCACGCGGTTCCGCCTGCCCTCCGTCATACGCGGAGGACTTTTTGTACGCGGCATACCGCCTCATCCCCAGCCGCCATAAGCATAGGTTCCCCCTTCATACGCTCTTATTTCTAACCATATCCCTTGACAAAACACACCTCAAGGAAAAATTATTTCAAAGGCGCACGGAACCGTTCATACCAATAAAGAAGTGGGTTTGTAAAGAGCAAATCTTGGGTGTGAATACACGGTTATTCAACAGGCATTCAATGCCCATTATACGCTTTGCCGCTTTTATCAAAACGATCAAAATAACGTTGCTGAAGCATGATGTTGGGCAATGTTAAGATGAGTGTACGCCGATGCCGTTACTATCCTGCCCCTCGTGGTCCGCTGAATGAGACCCGCCTGGATAAGGTACGGCTCGTAGTAATCTTCGAGGGTTTCAACAGCTTCCCCTATGGAAATGGCGAGCGTTTCCGCGCCCACCGGCCCGCCGTTGTACCGCTCAATGATCATGCGGAGGATTTCGCGGTCGTACCGCTCAAGCCCAAGCGAATCGATTTCAAGCTGTTCAAGCCCGTTTTCTACGATGTCTCTAGTGATGGAGGGCGATTTTTTTACCTGGGCAAAGTCCCTCATACGCCTGATAAGCCGGTTTGCCACGCGGGGCGTTCCCCTGCTTGATGTGGCGAGGAGGCTGACGCCATCGTCTTCGATACGGACGTTCAGGATGCCGGCGGAACGCCGCAAAATGGCTTCCATATCCGCTTGTTCGTAAAAGGAAAAGCGGAATGTTATACCGAAACGGCTCACAAGCGGGCTTGAGACATTGCCGGCTTTGGTGGTAGCGCCGATGAGCGTAAAGCGGGGGATGGGCAGCCGCATGGTTCTGGCGCCCGGTCCCTGACCAATGATCCAGTCAAGTTCATAGTCTTCCATCGCAATATAGAGCATTTCCTCAATGGCGGGTTTGAGGCGGTGAATTTCATCAATGAAAAAGACGGAGTTTTTGCTCATGGTGGTCAAAATGCCGACCAAATCCTTTGGTTTGTCCAGAGCCGGCGCCGATGTTACTTTGAAGTCAACGCCAAGCTCGTGGGCGACCACCTGAGCCAGCGTTGTTTTTCCAAGACCGGGCGGGCCTATCAGGAACAAATGATCCAGGCTTTCCCTACGGGCTTTCGCCGCCGTGATGAAAACCGTCAGATTTTCCTTGATTTTTGACTGTCCAAGAAATTCGGTTATATTTTGAGGGCGGAGCGTTACATCCCGTTCGTCTTCAGACAATGGTTTTTCGGCATGGAGAATGCCCGCGTCGTTATGAGCGCCGCGAGAATGTTCACCCTGCTTTTTTATTTCTCCCATTTGTTCCCCTTCTTTTCATTTTTCACCAACGCCTTCAATATGTTCTCCTGCAGTTGCAGCATGGGTTCGGTCTCTCCATGTTCCGGCGTTTTTGCCACATGCCCGCCGTGATCCATGCCGTTCAGGTGGAGGACGCCGTGAATCAAAAGGCGACGCACTTCTTCTTCAACAGGAACATGAAAATATCCGGCGTTTTCTTCAACCATTTCAAGGGAAACAACGATATCTCCGGGCAGGAAGCGTTCGCCATCCATTTCGCCGAGGGTGAACGACAGTACATCGGTCGGTTCGTCCATGTCTCGAAACTGCCGGTTCAAGGCGCGGATAGTGGCGTTGCCGCAGAAAACCACGGAAAAATCCCAGTTGTCTTTTCCTAGATAAGCAAGAACATCCAGAATAAAAACCTCCATCTCCGCTTTTTTTAACCACGGCGGCAGGAGAGCGTCTTTTCCCCCTGTTTCTTTTCCTGCTTTTTCGTCCTGATAGTCCGGTATGACGATTTCCACGGCGTTCACCGGCGGCCATCCTCCTCTCTCAAAATATATACAAAACTCCTATACAATTCAAGAATATCAGACAAAATCGCTTGTTTCTGACTAAAGGAAACACGCCGGACCTCAATTCGAGCTTTTATAGGAATGGTTAAATGCGGATACGGTACGGCGTGGAAATGAAGCGTATCGAATGAGCCGACCTAACGAGAGCTTCCGCCGCCCTTGTTCCAGTACGCCGCTTCTTGGAAAGCGCGGAGCAGTTCATTCTTAACGCTGTTATTTCCCTATTTTCAAGATCGTCATTATCATCTATACTTACACGGTCTTGAAAAAGCGCGCCCGCCCTGTTCTTTGAACAATTACTTTTTTGGGCCGCCGGAAGCCGCTTTCGACTGTTTAGCCCACTTCCGCAACGCCTCAATGCAGGGCCGCCTGAAAATCACAACCGAAAGACCCGAATACTCAATCTCCACACGCAGTTTTGCGGCGTTTTCCTCCACAAGGGGCTTTTTCGCCTCAAGTTCAAGCACGTGTTCGGGATTCACGCCGAGTCCCTCGATAAGGGGGCGCAGTTTGTCTGACGGTACGATGGTTTCTTGGCAGCCGGTCATGGCGACAATGGAGTTGTCGAGAATGACAAGCGTCATACGAGCGTTGGAAGCAACCGCGTCAATAAGCCCGGTTATGCCTGAATGGAGGAACGTTGAGTCGCCGATAACGCCGATAACATGTTCGATGCCCGCGTCTGAAGCGCCTTTTGCCATGCCAACGGAAGCGCCCATGCACACGATGGTTTCTGGTACCGAGTAGGGTGGATTCGCTCCGAGTGAATAGCAGCCGATGTCCGAAGTAACGGCGACCGACTCAA
>JAITAW010000055.1 GCA_031283905.1 Treponema sp.
CCCAACCGTTACCCATCCAAAACCCCCCCCCCCCCCCCCCCGCGACAACCACCGCAAGAACTAAAACTAAACCCGGTTTCTTCATAAAAACTCTCCTTTCGCGGCTTCCACCCCGCTTGCGGTCTCTTCCCGCCGTCAAAATGTATGTTCACCGCTTACGCGGGTAACATCTGTGTTTAATTAACCATTAATAATGAACAATGAGTGGGTGATTGCGCGAATTGCTTGACGGTACCGCGCCGCCCGCTAGTCCGCTCAATCCCAAAGCATTATTCATTCTTAATTCCTCATCAACCTATCACCGCCCCCTGTACCGGAGACGGGGGGCAAGCCGGCCCTTCCCGTTTTCCCGACAGAGCGCGATGTGCAGCGTCTTGCCCAGATCCGCGTCTTTGAAGGTAATCGTCTCAATCATCCGCGTGAGCAGCTTGGACGAGTCAAGCTGCTCAAATTTTACCGGCTCAGCGCCCGCCGCCTTGCAGAAAGCCGCGGCACCGTTGTAGCGCGGCAGTTTCGCCGGATGGCGCGCGGCTACCCGAGGGCGGCCGCCGTGTTCGAGCGTGAAGGCCGCGGTTTCCGCCGGCGCGGGGGCATCCGCCCTGGGCGAGCCGGCGAGCGGCAGGCCGGAATCCGTCCGAATCCCGTCCGTAACCGCGCCCGGCGGGACCGCGGCGGCGTACGCGTTTTTGGCCTTGTGGGCGCCCGGCTCCAGGGTCTCGCGCTTCTCCTTGCGGCCTACGCGGTCGAGCCTGCCCGCGTAGGCCGTCTCGTACGCGGTAAGCGCCGCCTTGAGCCGGACTACCGCGGCCCGCGGGATGCCCGGCGGGACCGCGTACTTCTTCGCGGCCGCCGCAAAGCGCCGCGCAAAGGCCGAAAACTCCGCTTCATTTGAAGTAATACTGTCTCTCATGTTCTCTCTCCATATAATTTTTGGGTACCTCTTCCGGTACCGTTTCTTTCTTGTGTCTCGCGCCGCTTCCTTTCCAAGCGGCCCCCTTCGCTTCCGGCAAAAACCTTTAGAAGGTGATCCAGAAAGAATGATGGGCGTTAGATAAAACCATAATTGATGTAAAAAAAGGCCATATCAAACGCTTTTAAGTGGTTGAACAGCTTCTTCGAAAAACAACAGGTCCTCCGAAATGCCCTCCGTATCCTATGCCTCATCCGGCAATTATTCCCCTCTATCCCTATCGTATACGCTTTTCCATGCTCATGGTTGTCTTCCACAAATGCTGAAAGAAATTAGTATTTCTTTGTGCCCCTGTTGTCATTATCCCTTTATCATACTTTCTAGATCACCTTCAACCTTTTTTCTTCCGGCAACAAGGTTTTCGCTTCCGGCGGAAAAATTCCGGCGTTCCCGCGGAGAAGAGGCGGAAGCGTCTTTAGGCTGTGTTTTACGGTATGCCGGTAAAAAGAAGTGCGGAGTACCGGACGGTTTTCCGCGGGACGCTTGATACGGTTTGTTCTATCTGTGTATACTAGAAGCCGGGAGGCGGGGCAAATCCGCTAGTACTGCTATAACCGGTACAAAAAGATTGTCCGCCGGTTTTGTGTAAAAATTTGGTAAAAACATGAAAAAGGCGCATGTTTCTGTGATTTTTCCCTCTTTGATTACAGTAAAACGGACCGGCAACAGATACGTGAATCGAAACAGGGCGTGCGGTACGAGGTTTCTGCCAAAAAGGCCGGATTCTTTCCGTTAATACCGGCATGGGCAAAAACGTGAAAGCCGCGCCGCATATACCCGGGCGCGCGCGCCGACGGCCTGCCGCGCTTGCGGATTCTTTGCGCCGGATGCCGCTGCGCTACACGCTACTTAGGCAGTTTGCGAAAGAGCCTCGCGTGGCTATAGGCGCTTTTTTCATGAGGTCTAGCCTGCCGGGGATATGCGTAATACCCCGCAGCGGAGCGGCGGGGATGTTCATTAAACCTGTTTCATTGAGGTAAAACTATGGCTGATCAACTAATTGCGATGAGCTTTGACGACGGGCCTGATACGACAACGGGCGATCTGCTTGCGATTCTGAAGGATTTACGGGTATACGCCTCGTTTTTTCTGTGCGGCGGGCATGTTCGCGCTTATACTCAGGCCGCAAGGGCGATTGTTGCGGGCGGACATGAAACCGGGAATCATTCGTATGATCACACGCGCATGGACGGCCTCGATGAGGGCGCGGTACGCGGGAATTTTGAGCGGGCCGCCGGCGCTATCTTTGAGATTACCGGCAGAAAGCCGTCGTTTATCCGCGTGCCGTACATGTCTTACGGCGAAGCCGTGTTCAAAGCCGCCGCTGATATGAACATGCCGGTTATCGGGTGTGATGTCATTGGGTACGATTGGGAAGAAACCGCAGATACGGCGCGTATAGTTCAAAACGTGCTGGCCGCGGCAAAGGACGGCGGTATCATACTGCTCCATGAACCGTACGCGAAAACCCGCGCGGCCTTACCCCCTATCGTCAATACGCTCCGCTCGCGGGGATATGATATCACGACAGTGGGCGCGTTGGCGGCGCAAAAACAAATAACGCTTAAAGCGGGCGTTTGTTATAACGCCCTGTAACGGGTGCTATCACCCGGTTACTTCCTCCCCGACCGGTAAAGCTTTCGTTTCCTTCCGCCCCGCGAGCGGGTTTTCCCTTATATCGCCGGTTTCAGAGCGGGCGCGTTTCCATACCGTCAAACCGCGCGGAATAGGCTTGAGAACGGCTTCCGGTGTTTTCACTTTCTTTATTTCCCCTCTTGAGTTTCAGCGGGGCCCCGCCTAGCCTTTTTTTGCCTATAACAAGTACTCAACGGTAAGAATCCGCCGCCTTTTTTATGAACGCCTTCGGTACTGAAGGAATCAAAACAACCCTCCGGCGCGCGGCGTTGAACCGCGCGGGGCGAGCTTGCATTGTTAGAATACGCCCATGCCGCCAAGCGCCGCGCCTTGCAAGACACGGCGCCTACTGGACTTTTTGTTTTTGCGCGAGTACAATAAAACCATGATTATAGATTATCAGACGGCGGCATTGATTATTGTTGACGTACAGAACGATTTTTGTCCCGCCTATACATCGGGCGGGAAAAGCCACCCCGAAGGCTCTCTTGCGGTGGCGGGCGGCGGCGAAGTGTGCGTTCCTCTCAATGCGGTGGCGGAACGGTTTGCCGGGCGTAACGGAAAAGTGATAGCGACGCAGGATTGGCATCCCAAGAACCATGCGTCGTTTGCATCGGCGCATCCCGGCAAAAAGGTGGGAGACTTTATAGATCTGGGTTCGGTGCAATCTCAAATTTTGTGGGCCGATCATTGTATTCAAGGTTCGCAAGGGGCGCGTTTCCATGACGACCTTAATCTTGATTCGGTAAATCTTATTATCCGCAAGGGTTCAAACCCTCTTTTGGACTCGTATTCGGCTTTCTTTGAGAATGATCGGCAGACTACGACCGGTCTTGACGGCTATTTGAAGGCGTTTTCGATTTCTACGGTTTTTCTGGGTGGTTTGGCGACCGATTACTGTGTGTTTTACACCGCCATGGATGCGATGCGTCTGCGTTACAAGACCTATGTCTTTACGGACGCCGTACGCGGCGTGGATTATCCCAAAGGCTCTATTGAACAAGCTCTTGGCGCTATGGAAGGCGCGGGTGTCGGCATGATAAAAACGTCCGATATTCCGCAAAATTAAGGAAACGCTATGGAACACACTTCGGCGTTGTTTACGGATTTTTATTCGCTTACAATGGCGCACGGCTACTGGAAGCGTCAGATAAAATCCCGTTCGGTCTTTGAGATGTTTTTTAGGAAACAACCCTTTTCCGGCGGTTTTTCCATCTTTGCGGGGCTTGAAACGTTGCTTGAACGGCTTAAAACGTTTGCCTTTTCTCCGGACGATATTCTTTATTTGAAGGACTTGCGCCTTTTTGACGATGCTTTCCTTGAGTACCTCAAAGAGTTCCGGTTCAAGGGATCGCTCTGGGCTATGGACGAGGGGACGGTTATTTTTCCGAGGGAACCGCTTGTCAGGATCGAGGGGGATTTGATCGAGTGCCAGCTTATCGAAGGTATGTTGCTCAATGTGATCAACTTTCAATCCCTTATCGCCACAAAAACGGCGCGTGTCTGGCTCGCTTCGGACAAGGGGGCGGTCATGGAGTTTGGCCTGCGCCGCGCTCAGGGGCCGGACGGGGCGATGAGCGCTTCCCGCGCCGCGTTTATCGGCGGGGCGTGCGGCACGAGCAATACGCTTGCGGGCAAGGAGTACGCCATTCCCGTGCTGGGAACAATGGCGCACGCATGGATCATGGCTCATGAGAGTGAAGAAGCCGCTTTCGAGGCGTACGCGGAACTGTATCCTGATAAAACCGTTTTCCTTATCGACACGTACGACACCTTGAAGAGCGGCGCTCCTAACGCGATTAAGGTGGGAGGGAAGCTTGTAGAAAAGGGCAAAAATTTCGGCGTACGGCTTGATTCGGGTGATATTCATTATCTCTCCGTTGAAGTTCGAAAGATGCTCGATGCGGCCGGTTTAACCGGCGCGACCATAACCGTATCAAACGATCTTGACGAGGTCATTATTCAGGCGCTTAAAGACGCGGACGCTCCGGTCAACGTGTGGGGCGTAGGTACTCGCATGGTGACGGGCGGCGAAGAAGCGGCTTTCACCGGCGTATACAAACTTGCGGCCCGCGATGACGGGAAGGGCGGCTTTATTCCAGCTATGAAGTTTTCGGATAATCCGGACAAGACCACCATGCCGGGCGTTAAACAGGTGTGGCGCATTACAGACGCGAACGGCCTGACCGTCGCCGACGCGCTTGGGCTTGACGGAGAGGATTCAATCGAAAAGGGAAACCGCTACGTCTTGTGGCATACCGCGGCGGATTACCGGCATTTCTACCATACTATAGACGGGAGCGTGGAGCCTCTTCTAAAACTCCGCCTCGACAAAGGCGTTCAGATCATCGAAAATCAGCGCCTTATTGCTATACGCAGCCATGTTCAAAGCGGGCTTGACAGTTTTGACTCAAGCTATAAGCGTTTCTTAAACCCCCATATTTACAAGGTTTCCATTACGGAGAAATTACGCGCTCTGAAACTGAAACTTATCCAGCGGTATTTGGGGTGATTGGTCAGAGGTAGCGGCTGTGTCAAACACAGCCGCTACCTCTGGCAAGTCCGGCGCGGTATTTGCATTGTTTAGCAATACAAATACCGCAATCAAGGCTGCCGGTCTGAACAACGGAGACGAGTCGCTCCGCAAGCGCGGTATTGAAAGCCGTCCATCAGGCTGATACTCCGGTATGCAACTGGAGATGATTGCGGCTCAGTTTTTTATTATTTCATCTTTGAAAGAATCACCGAAAAGTTTTACCGTTGCGGGATTGCAGTTAATATGAGGGCCGCATAAAGTTGCTCCTCGATTCATTTGACTTTGTTAATGTCAATACCGGGCCGAGCGCACGGATCGGTCTGCCTTTCTTGCCCCGCTCAACGATTTGAATGACAACCTGACTCCAGAAGTAGACGTCTGGGCTGATTGCGGCATAAAGGCTGATTTCTTCATTTTGGAGACGGCGGCTTCCAATCCGGTGCCAGCGTCCTTTGAACAAGATTGTCCGGTTAACAATGCCCAATTCCCAGTATGAAAAACCGGCTATTTCTGAGGTGAAATCTATTTGATCTTTCTGCTCTTTGATTCGTTCTTCATCGGATTTAAGGTGAGTTATATCTTCAAGCATACCAAGTACGCGCGATGTATTCCCTTGCGCGTCCCGTTCCATAATAAAAGCTTGGTCATGCACCCAAATAAAACTGCCGTCCTTGCGGAGTATACGGTACTGGGTCTTGTACGAAGCGGCTTTGTCGGTAAGATACTCATCCTTCAACAAGTTACAAGTTGTGCGGTCTGTGGACTACGGTTTGCGGATTGTAAAAACAGCGGAGTATTGGCAGGAAATCTTTAGACTTGCGGCTTCTTTGTCGATAAAAGTAATAGTATGAGATTAGTTTTCAAGTTAGTTGCTATTGCAATCTTTTTTCTCCTCGTTATCGGGATGCTTATTGGCGCTTCTATATGGGAGGGAGTCGCGGCGGTTGCGCCTGACGGCGCCTTGCCTGATACCGGTTATTATGCGGCCACTAATTCTTTTCCGAGAAATACTACGGTGATTGTTACTAATCTTGAGAATGG
>JAITAW010000062.1 GCA_031283905.1 Treponema sp.
TCATAGAGGAGCGGAACCGCCGTACAAGGGCCGGGAAACAATGTTGTTTCCCGGCATCGAGTTTTTGCTCCACAAAACTCGCGGACTTACGGACCGCCGCCGTCCGTGGCGGTTGTAGAAAAGGAACATGGTCTATTAAAACAGGCAAGACGGATATGCGTGTACGGGCATGAAGCGTGTTTATACATGTTAAACACATCGTATAAACGCAGCGTACAACGCGGAAGGCGTTCCGTGAAAGCGGCCGTTGGCTGCGGGAACCGCCGCGGTAGAAGAAATTGTATACGACAGAGGCCGTATATAGAGATAGTTATACGACATAAAAACCAAAATTTTGCGAAAAAGACTTGACAAAATATTTTGGTTTATGTGATGTTGTTAAAAATTTGGTATAGATAAAGGAGTAAAGCTTAAATGGCGACTGGACAGCTTCATGATGAACATATAGCAAAATTAACAGGATTGTCCGATCCTGTTACAATAGAAGCACTACAAAAAGCGGTATATTTGGCCGTTGATGCTACTGATAGTGCTAAAGACAGTGGTAAAATACAATACGCCATAAACTTTTTGCAACAAAATTATGGCTTAAACCGAAATGTAACGTTGGATAAGATTGTAACCCCGAACGCAAAACATCAATGGTATACTCATCTCGGTTGGGAATATGATTATACTAATCTATCCCTACGGTGTTGCTTTTTTCCCGTATCATGATTGTCTTCCGCGAAGGCTGCCAGAAAACTATCCCAATCATCCATCGCTATCCGGTCATAGCTTATCCCCAGCCCTTTTATCCTCTTTCTCAATTTTTCGCCGTCTTCAAGTCCCGTTTCCCCCATACAAACGCCGCAATCTCCCCGCTTTCCCGGTGATATGCATAGATAAGCCATACTTTGTCCTTCTTTTTCCCCGCATACGTCCAAAACTCGTCTACCTCAAGGCGGTCATAGTGACTTTGTTTCGGTTTTATCCTGTATTTTATCGATTTAAGCACTTTTAAGACCGTGGTAATGCTGATTTTCAATACGGCTCTGATGTCCCGAATGCCTATCCCACGAACCAGCATGATTTTTATCATGTTTTTAACCCGTGAAAGCGTTCCATAGATTCGGAGCTTCTCCAATATGGCGGGGCAAAATTTGTGGTTGTTTTCATTTTTGCATGGCTGGTAATAACTTTTGCCTGCTGGATTGACTTTCAATTGTGTGGCTGGAAAGGAGAAAAAAAGTTACAAATGCCGGTTCTTCTGAATTTATTGTTATGAAAAAAGAAATTCCGTCTCCCATGGGAACGTTTATTGAAAAACAAGAGGCGGAAAGAAAAGCGTCAAAAACGGCTACCCGCTGCTTAACGGCGGACCTTAATGTGTTCACGGATCAAGACGGCGGTTCACAGGTTGTCGCAAGCCTCAAACAAGGAAACGCCGTCCAAGTTCTGGCATACGGCGAGTATGCCGATTGGAACGGTATCACGGCAAAATGGGCCCAGGTAAAAACAGAAGACGGCAAGACCGGCTGGCTTTTTTCCAGGTATCTGGAAGCATTAAAAAAATAACTATGGCGCGGGATGCCGCAGCATCTCCGGACGATGAAAGCGCGATTGGCGCGAGAAGGCATGAAGATAGCACGGAAAAACGAGTTCCGTTATCTTCGCCTCTCGCGCCTCTTTTTTTCCATCAGACGCCGCTCGTTCCACTGTTGCCGGCAACAGCCCCATATACCAACGTTAAGCCCTATTTGTGGCTCTGACGGCGTTCCTCCGGAACAATACCGCCGGCGAAATTTTGGTTCGCGGAACCTGCGCTTCGCTGTAGTCGGTACCGGCGATTAGTACCGTAACAGCTCTTTGCCATAATCGGTGAGTATATCCTGTATCGCCTCATAGGGGACAATCGTCTCAACAGAGCCGTGCGCATACGGCGCTATTTCGTACGGGTTCCAGTGAAAGCCGACGCCGGACGCCGCGCCTTCCCGCGTAATGAAGAACTCCGACGGCATTGCTACGGCGTCATCAAAAAAACCGTTTTCACTTAAAGGCGCTTCCGCGCTTAAACCCGCGTCCGTACGGAGACGCGACTCTATGAGTTGTACCAAAGCCGCCTGTGCGTCTTGCGCGATTATGTCGCTCAAGAGAACTTGGTTGGGCATTACGCCGTCTTTGCCGGTTTTGTCAAAGAGATAGAACGCCTCCGTTTGGTTGCCGTGAGCGCCGCCGCTAAACTCATAGCGCGTCCTTTTTATCTGCACAACACGTTCTAAATCAGTCGCTTCTATGGTCTCAATATATTCCCAGTTAAAGGATGCGCTGTAAGATTCTTCCCACGTATCGGCTACGGCGGCGTAGAATTGCTCCCGTGAGACGATAAGATTATCGCTATACGTCGAGGGACCGGAATCTTCGTATAAAACACGGTACATACATTCCCGCAAACCGTCGTTTTCCGCAATCTCAAGCAAATTGAGCGAGATCTTCATGCTTGGACTATTTTCAGCCCTATCCAGAAATAGGAAAATCGTTTTTTCCCGTGCGTACGTCCTAAAATCCGTCTCAAATTCCGTAGCGTTTCCCGAAACGCTACGGCACGCGCCTAGCAATATGAGCGACGCCATGAAAAAAAATACTAGATACTTCATATATCATAGAATATATAGAAAATACATGAAAACTTCAACAGGCACAGCCTGTTCCTAAACTTCGGCGTTGTTATCATGGGCAACGTACGACTTTTGGTCTGATAGGAGCGTGTACGTGGCAGTGATATGGGCGTATCATCAGTATAGCGTTTCATTGCGTCCCGACACGGTTCTGTATTGCGCAACGCGACCGCCCACGTTATAATAATGGGTTGCCTACATGTGATATCCTTTATTCGCAAGTGAATAAAAGCAAACGCGGCATTGCGGAGGCGTTGATTTTTGCTATCATTATACGGGGAAGATAGGGTTCCCCTATAATTTACCATTTACACAAAATAAGTTGCAGGTTCATTTCTTTTATTTAATCTTTATGTCTATCATTCTGAACCATAAGTCTATTTCTTTGTTTCTTGTTCTTAATTTTCCCAGTTAATGAATATGTAGCTATTCCCCATATAAATCCACCTACCATACATAAAATATAAATTATTATTGCAATATATAACTTCAATGGATTATTAATCAATAAATTCATTATTGTTGCCATTGTTATTCCCCAACAAAACATTCCCATGATTGTTGAGAATCTTATTTTATTAAACACTATATTTGTTTTCTTTATTAAATCAACAATATTTAACAAAATAGCAAATACAATATAAATTAATACTATCCTTAATGTGCTAACATCCATTTCAAATACATATTTAAATAATAATACTATCAATGTCGATATAATTATTGCAATCAATGTATTTTTTATCCCTGAAAAAAAATGTTTTCATACTATAAACTCCTATATGTGAAACAGTATAGGCGGTGAAAGAAGGCGTGTCAATAGCGGTTCGGTAAAGTTCAAGCAAAAACAACACGGTATTTAGAGAAAATATATTTTGGGATATGTGGTACAACGGCGAATTAAGTAGTGATGGCGTACTGTAGGCTACGTATTTTCATAATGGGACGCGCCGCTCGGCACACTCCCCGCGCTATGCGTACCGCTTTTGCGCGTACTGAGGCTTGAGAATACGCCCTACCGTCCGCTTTATAAAAATATTACCTCTGTATCGATATCCTTTATTGCTATTCTTTCTAATAGAAGATATTATAGCTTGAGATGAAATCCGTGTATGGTTGTGCAGGAGGCTTGATGTTTAGCCGACACCTGCTCAAGATCAAACAAAAGATGTGAGAACAGTTGAATGGAAGGGTAAAGATGATGATATGCGGTATTGATGAAGCGGGGCGCGGACCCCTGGCAGGGCCCGTATGCGCCGCCGCGGTACTGTTGCCCGATGATTTTCCGGTGGAGCGTCTCAATGACTCCAAGAAACTCAATAAGAGTAAACGCGGCATTGCGGAAGCGTTGATTTATGAAAGCGCCGGCGCATCAGACGGCGCTGTATACGGCATCGGCTGGGCGTCCCATGGGGAAATAGACGCGCTTAACGTACTGAGGGCAAGCCTGCTCGCCATGAAACGTGCCTTTGAAGCGCTTCCGGTTGAAAAACGGCGGCTTATTGATGAAGTTATTGTTGACGGACGGTACACGCCTGACATCGCCGATCGCGGCGTACCGGTTCGCGCGCTGGTAAAGGCGGATGCTAGCGTTCCCCAAGTGATGGCCGCGTCAATTCTTGCAAAAGAGGCGCGTGATCGCGTCATGGAAGAGTACGCAAAACAATATCCGCAATACGGCTATGAGCGGCATAAAGGGTATCCCACAAAACTGCACTGTGAACGCATTTTTCAATACGGGTCGTCTCCTATCCAGCGGAAGACATTCCGAATTCCATACGTTTCGAAATGAAACCGTAAAGCCATCCTTGAATGCGCCGATAATTATAAAAGAATATTTTAGGCAAGGATGCCGTGACGTACGCCGCTATAGGGGCGGCGGCGTCTTAAATACCCAAAGGAGTGAATTATGATTATTAATCACAACTTGAGCGCAATGTTCGCAGACAGGTCCCTTAAAGTTACCCAGACGCAACTGGATAAAAACATGGAAAAACTGTCAAGCGGCTTGCGCATCAACCGTGCAGGTGATGACGCTTCCGGTCTCGCCGTTTCCGAAAAACTACGCAGTCAAATCCGCGGCTTGAATATGGCTTCTCTTAATGCCCAAAACGGCATTTCCTTTATTCAGGTTACGGAAGGCTACCTCCAGGAAACGCAGGACATTCTCCAGCGCCTCCGTGAGTTGGCGGTGCAGTCTTCGAACGGGATTTATACCGCTGAAGACCGTGAGCAGATTCAGGTGGAAGTTTCCGCGTTGATCGATGAAATCGACCGTATTGCATCTCATGACCAGTTCAACGGTATGAACATGCTCACCGGGCGTTTTGCCCGTGCGGGAGATCAAACGGCTACCGCGACGGCTTCCATGTGGCTGCACATCGGCGCGAACATGGATCAGCGGTAACAGATTTTTATCAGCAACATGTCCGCCGGCGGTCTTAATGTCCGCAACATGAGCGATGGTTCCTTCAACGTCATGCTGGACAAGGCCGATACCGCAAACAACGCTATCGGAACATTGGACGAGGCTTTGAAGAAAGTCAGCAAGACGCGGGCTGATCTCGGCGCATATCAGAACAGGCTGGAACATGCCATTCGCGGCATCGACATCGGCGCGGAGAATTTGCAGGCTTCCGAGTCCCGCATCCGCGATACCGATATGGCTAACGAGATGGTTGGTTATACCAAAAACCAAATACTCAGCCAATCCGGAACCGCCATGCTTGCGCAGGCGAATCAGCGCAGCCAGTCGGTGCTTCAGTTGCTTCAATAAGCAGCAAAAATTGTTGTGATGCAAGGGTACTGACAAGCCCTAAAAACCGCCCCGTTGGGCGGTTTTTTTTTGCGGCGGCGCTCCCGCCTTCATTCAATGCATCCGGCGCCGTTTCTTTTCGCTTCGCGTGTTTAGCAGGGAGTACATGACGGGCGTTACCAGCAAAGTCATGAAAAAACTCACCGAAAGCCCGCCTACAAAGGTTTTACCGATGGGCTGAATGGTGTCCGCTCCTTGACCTGGGAAAAAAGCTATGGGTATCATGCCGAGAATGGTGGTAAGCCCGGTCATCATGATGGGGCGGAGCCGGTTGCGCCCCGCCTCAA
>JAITAW010000083.1 GCA_031283905.1 Treponema sp.
CTGCTCCCGTCTCCATCCACCCCCCCCGCGTGCCCGCCGCGTGCCCCTCCCCCCCCGGGCGGCGCCGCGCCCCCCCCCCCACTTCACTGGGCAAAACTTCTGGGCAAAGGGGTATTATGTGTCAACAGTCGGGAGGGACGAAGCGACAATCAAAAAGTATATCCGGGAACAAGAAGCAGAGGATAAACGGCTGGATCAGCTGGAATTATTCACAGCAAACTAACAACAACCGCCTTTAGGCAGTTCCAAACCAACCGCTTTGAGCGGTTCACGAATTCATGCCTCCGGCTTTGCCGGAGGTCATTGACTTTTTTGTTCGACATAGCAATTAGCGTTTTTGTGGGTAGGACGGCCACGGGAGAAGCGGATTCCGTGCCGCTGGCGCCACCGGTCGACCGGCCGGTTGATAATTGCCGCCGGTGTCGGAATGGATGCCCTTAAGTCCCATGGGAAGGGCGGTAAGAGCCTTGTCCAGGTACTGGAGTACCCAGATTGAAGCCTTGTTCAGGAGAGCGAAATGATGGTCCGGTCGGTTTTTACATTGGCCATGATGAGGGTATAGCGAAATATTCCCGAAAGATTGCCTCCGTCATGCCGGACGAGGTCAATCCGGAAGGCATGGCGGCGTATTGGAACCAGGTGACGATAGGGAGGGCGAGGCGGGCGGACGGGCTTGGTACTCGAGGTTCCGCGGATTTTCATCCGTTGTTTCGGTTTTCGCAGGAGCCGGTCAACGGTGCGAGGGCTGTTTTTTTAAGTTTACCGGCGACCGTGTCGGACATGCGGTAGTTTTCTTGCTGCCTGATAAGGTCAAGGTTCTGCCTGAGAAAGAGGGCGAACAGTTTTCCGCAGGGCCGGTTGAAGTTTTTCCACAACAATTCTGGCGTTTCTGCGATGGCGGGGTCATAATAGGGTTGACAAACCCGTTTTCCGGCTTTTTTCAGCGATGGTGACGGCGATGGCATGGCCGTCAGGAGGCGAAACCGTGTTTTTCCGATACGGTTTGGCTTGAAGATCGCGTATTTCTGGCTTTTACCGCCGGAGAGGGCGGGATACTCGTCCAAGATTCGTGACTTTTCGCTTTTTTCGGCTTTCCGGTACCGTGGAGCGAACTCCGTCGCTATCTTTTTTGCTCTGACATGGTAAACCACATTTGTTCCTCCGGACTCAGTCTGGTTAGATTTTTACATGGCGCAAACGTTCCTCTATGGTTTGATTTAATGTGGCTCAATTCGCATACTTGCCTATATCGGCAAACAGCCGTAAAATAAGAGGCTGGTGCGGGTACCGCGCCTGAAAAAAAGGAGAGCGTATGCACGAGATTCTATCAAGACTGGAACAGATAGGCATTATTCCAGTTATAAAAATTGACGATGCCGCGAAAGCGGCGCGGCTGGCAAAAGCGTTGTCAGCCGGAGGCATTCCCTGCGCGGAGGTAACGTTCCGTACGGCTCAGGGCGCGGAAGCCATTAAACGCATCGGCGAACAAGCGCCGGATGTGCTGCTTGGAGCGGGTACGGTTCTGACTGTCGGACAGGTTGACAAAGCGGTCGAGGCGGGAGCGAAATTCATCGTGAGTCCGGGCTTTAACCCCGCGGTGGTCGCCCATTGCGTCAAAAAGGGCGTTCCGGTTGTTCCGGGCTGCGCAACCCCTTCGGATATGGAACGGGCGCTGGAATTCGGTCTGGAAGCGGTGAAATTCTTCCCCGCTGAACAGGCGGGCGGGCTTGATTATATCAAAGCCGTCTCCGCGCCGTACGGGGCCCTTAAATTTATCCCCACCGGCGGTATAACTCAGGACAATGTCGGCAAATACGCCTGTTTTGAAAAAATTCTCGCGTGCGGCGGTTCGTGGATGGCGGGCGCGGACCTTATCAACGCGGACAATTTCGATAAAATCACCGCGCTGTGCAAAGAAGCGGTGGAGCGTATGCTCGGCTTTTCCCTGACCCACGTCGGCGTCAATACGCGGGATGAGGCGGAAGCGCGGAACGCCGCAACACTGTTTGAAACGTTGTTTCAATTCGCCTCCCGCGAAACCTCTACATCGATTTTCGCGAGCGAGGACATAGAAATTATGAAGGGTCCCGGGCCGGGAACCCGCGGGCATATCGCCATTGCCGTGAATAGCGTCCTGAAAGCGCGGTACCACCTTGCGCGGCGGGGCGTGATCTTCAACGGGGAATCCGCCAAATACACGCCGTCGGGGCGGCTTAATCTTATTTACCTAAAAGGTGAAATCGCGGGTTTCGCGGTACACTTGACGCAAAAGAAGTAAGGAGGAACACATGGGAAAAATAATCACATTCGGAGAAATTATGCTGAGGCTCGCGCCGGAAGGGTACTACCGTTTTTTGCAGGCCTCTTCCTATGGCGCGACCTACGGCGGCGGGGAAGCCAACGTAGCCGTATCGCTCGCCAACTTCGGCATGGACGCGGCGTTTGTTACCAGGCTGCCCGCGCATGACATAGGGCAGGCCGGCGTCAACAAGCTCCGCGAGGTTGGGGTGGACGTTTCCTTTATTGTACGGGGCGGGAAGCGGGTCGGCGTGTACTTTCTGGAAAAAGGGGCGTCGCAAAGGCCGTCAAAAGTGATCTATGACCGCGCCGGTTCCGCCATGGCGGAGGCGGCGCCGGGCGATTTTGACTGGAACCGCATTTTTGCGGACGCCTCGTGGTTCCACTTCACGGGTATAACGCCCGCGCTTTCGGACAATGCGGCGGCCATCTGTCTTGAAGCGTGCAAAACCGCCAAGGCAAAGGGCGTTACCGTGTCCTGCGACCTCAATTACCGGAAAAACCTCTGGCCAAAAGACAAAGCCCGCGAAGTAATGACGTTGCTCATGCCTTTTGTA
>JAITAW010000127.1 GCA_031283905.1 Treponema sp.
TGCCGACTTCACCCGATTTAATCTCCATTTCTTTTTGCCTAAGCCGCAGTTCTTTGAGGTCAACTGTACGCCGTTCCTCACGCAGGCGCTTCTCTTCCTGTCCGCGTTCTGTGGCGGCGGCGTCCAGTTCGCGGTGTCTCCGCTTGAGCCCCTCAATGAGCGATGATATATCCGCCTTCTCTTCATTGATGTAGGAACGCGCTTTTGTGATAATTTCCGCTTGTAGTCCATTACGCGAAGCAATATCCACGGCGCGGCTTTCTCCGGGAATCCCCATGACGATGCGGTACGTGGGTGAAAGCGTCCGGCTGTCAAACTCAACCGAGGCGTTTTCCACATGTTTCCGTGTGTAACCATAATTTTTCAAGACGCCGTGATGGGTGGTGACGATGAGGGAGACCTGTTTTTCAATCAGGTAGTCAAGAATCGCCATGGCGATGGCGCTTCCTTCTTCCGGATCGGTGCCGGAACCGAGTTCGTCAAGCAGCACGAGCGATTGAGAGGAAGCCGATGCGGTAATCGCCGCAATGTTGATCATGTGCGCGGAAAAAGTTGAAAGGGACTGGCTTATGGACTGCTCGTCTCCGATGTCGGCGAAAATACCGTCAAAGACCGGAAGGCTTGTGCCTTCCGCGGCGGAAACGGCAAGGCCGCTCTGGTTCATCAGGGCAAAGAGTCCTACGGTCTTGAGGCTTACGGTCTTGCCGCCCGTGTTCGGTCCCGTGATGATGACGGTACGTTTGCCTTCATTCATAATAAAGTCGATAGGCACGGCGGAACGCCCCAACAACGGATGACGAGCCTGTTTGAGTATGATGATCCGGCTATCGCCGCCACTCTCTTTTGCAAAGACGCCCTGTAGGTCCTTCGAATAGCGGGCTTTCGCCCGTATAATTTCAATGGTAGTGATCTTTTCATGAAAATCAGCCAATACCTCACGATTATCGGCGATTTTTGCCGTCAATTCCCGTAGTACACGAAGAATCTCCGCGTCAAGGCGGCGTTTCTCAATAAGAATGTCGTTGTTTTTCTCAACAATATCCTCCGGTTCAATGAACAGGGTCTGTCCGGTCGCCGAGACCTCGTGTACAATGCCCCGAATTCGTCCGCGAAAGTTGACTTTCACCGCAAGAACAGCGCGTCCATCTCGCTGGGACGGCACCGTTGATTGCAACATGCGCCGCGCTTCCTCGCTGTCGGCGTAACGAGACACGGCGGCTTCAAGCTCGGCGGCAAGCCTGCGAATCCGGCGGTTTATCTCCTGAAATTCAGGCAGGTCTTTGAGACTGCCATCCTTGTTGAATATGCGGAACACCTCGCGGGCAAGGCTTGTACAGTCCGGTATGGTTTCAGTAAGCGGGCGGAGCGGTGCGTCTTTCGAGGAAGGGGAGGCGAGCCAATTCTTAAGAATCCAGCTGCGTTCAACGAAAAGTCCTATAGCGAACGCCTCATCAGGCTCAAGGCTTGCGCCTTCAACCGCGAGTTTCGGAAACAGGAACCCTATATCGGGAAGACTCTCCTGTTTCTCCTCATCGCCGCTTTTCATGCGTTCAACGGTTTCCGAGACAAAATGTTTGAGCCGTCTGACGTCATCCGCATCAACAAGCGGCTTTTCAACGAGAATACGCCGTTTCGCCTCTTCGCTGAACGAACAACGGGCAACGCGGCTTCTGATCGCATCGAATTCAAGAATACTTTCGGCTTTTTCGTTCATAATACTACTATAACACAAAACACCCGCATAACAACGGCTCGCCATTCCAAGCGCGTCAAATTTTCCATGCAATCTTGCAACTATTTTTTCTGTTCCGTTGTTTTATAAAAGTATGAGTTTACGTATGAAATATCTATTCTTGGGCATATATATTGCGCTGACAGGCGTATTTCTTGTTCCGGACGTTTTTTCAGACGCGCTGGACGATCTTATCGCTCCTTCACGGAAAGCGGCCTTGCTCGCGGGAGAATCTATTACGCAGCTTGCCAAAAATCCGGCTGTTCCTGAACTGTCGCCCCGTAACGCGCAGATACAGCAATTGACGGCCGGCATCATCAAAGAAATCAATCCCACGATTCTCACCGAAAGCCTCTATTTATATGAAAAGCCGTCCGGCGCCGTTTCATGGACGCAAGCTGAAAAGGCAGCCCTTTACAACAACATACTCGCCCTCAGTACGCTTAAGGGGTTGCAGTACTATTCGGTAAGCCATAAGGGTATGCGCACTTTCTTTGAAATTTCACAGGTAATTGACGATCCGTCAACCCAAAAACCGGTGAACGATCCACGCCGTTCCATCCCTCCCTTATCTTTGACCGTATATGCGCGTCAGAAAGATTTAACCTTTGGGGACAACATCTATCAATACGATTATTTCGCATCTGAAAATACACTGACACTTATTCAGCGGAACCTCACCGGTATGTCCATCGGCATTGTGCCGGTTATAAGTAAACATATGGTGCGTTCCGTAGTCGCCGTGATTGACGCGGAGGAATATTTGCTCATCTATTCGGCGTCTTTTGCAAAAACCATCTCCCTTCCGGGCTTCAAGAATCGCATAGGGCAGTCTTTCGCCAACAGAGCGGAAGCCATTTTAGGCTGGTTTACCAAACAGGCGGACAAGGCGTTCGGACGATGAGGGAGCGCCTTCAATCGTCCGGAAGAAACCTTTTAACCCCCACAAGCCGCGGAGCAAAATACCTATCAGTAATAGGGGAAATGACAACGCCTCGTTTTGGTCCGCTGGAAATCGCGTGTATTATGGAATCTTTGTCTACAAGGATCGCCGTGTGGTTTATTGAACCGGAACCTCCCTTATTGGCGGAAAATACGAGAACATCACCGGGTAAGGCATCTTCCAGCCGGATACTCTTTGCATCCGATGACCATACTCCCCGCGAAGAACGGGGAACATCCATATTCAGAGCGTTGCGGTACACAAACCACACAAAGCCCGAACAATCAAACCCCTTCACGGTTGACCCGCCGCTACGGTACGGTATCCCCTGTTGCTTCAGGGCAAACTCTATGAGCGTCCTCCGTAAGTCGCCGGCTTCTCCCGCCGCCTTTTCCGTATTTTGAACGATGCCTTCATCCATTGATTGGGCGCGAATACAGTTGATAGAAATCAAACTCATCATAACGGCGACAAACGCTATTTTGACATTCAGGTTGCGACAAACCTGTGGTTTACGAACCTCAGATTCGGCGATTTGGCGGACATATGAGGGCTTTGCATGGGCGCGTATGCCCACGCGCCGTTCCGCGCAATTATGTTTATTTTTCATTTCCTTTCCAATCCTCTATAGTGGGGCGTTTTCGAATTCGCCGCCTCATAAAATACATAGCCGCTCAAAGCAATGTTAAAATACGGTTTTATATCTTGGCATTAAGTGCGCGCTATTGAATTTGCTTCAATATATTTTATATAGTTTTAATGACTTGTCAATCATTTGTAGAAAGAATAGTTGCGGCAAACTAAATGTCATTTCATTCAACCCCTCCTGCTATGGAGACCGTCCATACGACCATTCCCGCCTTGGAGACGGCCCGTGCCAACCAGAAGGCACGGGTGGGTCCGCTGTTCCATTCCGACCGTGGGGGTGCGGTATTGCACGAAAGGTTTTCGGGGACCGCTTGAGGGAACGGTGTCCCACGGTTCGCCAGAGCGTGAGTCGTAAAGGGATCTCCAGGACAACGCCCGCGCCGTACCCATTATTTTAATATTATTTTTCATAAACAATACACACATTCCCGCCCATAACTGTTCCAGCAAGTACCAATTTATTCTTAATTTCATCATTACTAACATCTAGCGGTTTATTCATAAACGTATCGCCGCCGTAAAAGCGTACATTATTTTCCACCGAGGCATTATATGGAATATAAATAATTACATCTCCGCTTATTATTTTCAGTTTTAATGTCAGCCAGTTATTAGGAAAATCAATATCATGTAATCTTAGTTCATACGTTCCCCCTATGATCTTGATTGTCTTAACATCCCGTTTTCTTGATAATTTGTTTTTAAACACGACCGGCATATTGCAGCCTTGTAGATTTTCGGCCGGTAGTTTGTTTTCAGTTTTAGTCAAAC
>JAITAW010000134.1 GCA_031283905.1 Treponema sp.
TTTAACCCGTTTGTTTATGCGCCGCTTGGTTTGGAAGACAACCGGAAAGAGGACAGTCTTCTTCCCGACAAACGCAAGCGCACCTTTGATCCGTTCTATTTTACCCAGACGTTTCGATATACCGCTCAAAAAGACACCTTCTGGGGCGGCAAATCGGGCGCGACCTATTCCGCCCAGCAGTATGCGGTGTACGATCCGGAGCTTATCGAGTGGACAAATCTCACTTCAACCCTGACGTTAGGCGGATTTTCCATGGTGTTCACTATGCTCAGGTCAAAAAAGTATACGCTTGATACGAACGGTTGGGTGCAGACGCAAGACAAAGAGTCGCTCAATCCCAACAGCTTCACGTTGAGATATGTAAAGAATCTTCCGCAGACCGATATATGGGACAACCGGCTGAATTTTTCATTAAATATGAATTCGAGTCTTTCTCTTGACTTGCAGCGGTATACGTATTCAAAATTCACGTTTTCACTTGGTTTTAAGCTGAATATCGCGCAGTTTATGGAACTCGACTTTTCCGTCAATTCCGAAAACAACGTCATATACCGGTATATACAAGACATCCCCATGTTCTCAACCGGCATCGAATTGCCCGGAGAAAAAAATGTACTTATAGACCTTTTAAATTCCTTCCGTTTTGATAGTGAATCGCTCAGAAAGGCGTCCGGCTTTAAACTGAAATCATTCAATCTCAGCGTGGTTCATCACCTTGGAGACTGGGATGCTTCTCTGACCATGTCCTTGTCGCCCTATTTGGACACCCGGAGTATGCCCTACGTCTACCGCTTCAACAGCAAAATCACCTTTTTGGTGAAATGGATACCCATCAGCGAGCTAAAGACCGAAATATACCGGGAAACGGATCAAACAACGGGCAAAGACAAAATAACCTTTAAGTGATGCGGATATGGAAACAACGGCGGTTTTGGATCGCATTATTGAGAATTGTAAATTTTTTTGATGATCCTAATTGAAATTCGAGTTCATCTGCTACAAGAGCCGACATTTCTCTGTTATTTGAAGAAATATTTATTACAGCCACTCGCGCCTTTTTCGGTAAATCATTACTTGCTCTGATGACGACTCTTTCTATCGCGGTTGCGTTAATTGTAGCAGTCTTGTTTGACCAGTTATTCCTACTGCTACAACATCTCCAGTAACGGTAATTTTCTGAACAGCTCCGGCAATAACAGTTATTGGAGTCCCAATGGGAGCGTTTAAGCGGAACGCCCGCGATTTATAAGTCCGCAGTCAATGCGGGGGAGGGCGGGGCTTATCCGCCCAGCGGCGCTTAATTCGATTCTTCACTTTTATCAACGCTCCTTTGAAGATGACGCCTCGCGGCGTTTGTTTCACAACCGCGCCCGGTCTGAACAGGATTCGCTGCTGAATTGCCGCGCAAGGGACGCTCGCGGCGCAAGCCTTTTCCCTCGGCGGCTCGCCCAAAAAACACGGCGGGATCGCCTTCCGCGCCATGCTCTCTAAGGCGTCCGCTCTTTTGGCTCACAGTTTGACGGTTAAAACGTCTCCATTGCCTTCTTGAACGCATCCGCCGATGCGCGGATGATTGCTTCGTCAACACAATAGGCGAACCGGATCCAGCCGGATTTGCCGAAACTCGTTCCCGGTACGCCGAGTATCAGATGTTTCTTGAGATGGTCCGAGAATTTCACGTCGTCGCCGCCCGCCTTGTCCGGCGCTTTGACAAACAGGTAAAACGCGCCTTCCGGGTCCGCGTACGCAAGCCCCGCGTTGTCAAGCGCCTGTTTGAACGCGTCGCGCCTTCGGGCGTATACCTCCACGTCAACCCGCTCTTCCGTGAGTTCCGCGACTATGCGCTGCATGAGCGCGGGCGCGTTTACAAACCCAAGAACGCGGGTGGCGTAGATCAAGCCGTTCATCACGTCATCCTTATTGGAAATGGCCGGGCTTACCGCGATGTAGCCGATGCGCTCGCCGGGCAGCGAAAGGCTCTTTGAATAAGAAGACACGACAATGGATTCGCCGTAGGCGGAAAGCACCGGAGGAACAACCGTATTGTACGCGATTTCTCGGTACGGCTCGTCCGCGACAAGGTACGGGAAGCGCCCGCATGACTCGCCGTGTTCCGTAAGCGCGGCGGACAGCGAGGCGAGGGTCTTTTCAGGATAGACGCGTCCGGTCGGGTTATGCGGCGAGTTGATGAGAATTGCCGCCGTTTTCGGACTTAATTTTGCCCGTATCGCGTTGACGTCAAGGTTAAAGTCATCCGTTGTGGAAACTTCGATGAGTACGCCGTTGTGATTCGATACGTATGAACGGTATTCCATGAAGTACGGCGTTGGCACGATAACCTCATCCCCGTGGTTGAGAATGGTTTTGAACACCGCGTTAAGCCCGCCCGCCGCTCCAACCGCCATCACCACATGGCCGCCGTCTATGCTCACGGTATGCTCGCGCCCGGCTTTCCGCGCGATTTTCTCCCGCGCGTCCGGAAACCCCGCGTTCGGCATGTACCCGTGGGAGCCTTTGGCGTCTTCCTGGGCAAGGCGCAGAAAAACCTCGTGAAACGCCGCCGGCGGCTCGACATCGGGATTTCCGATGGAAAAATCAAACACCTTGTCCGCGCCGTACTGTTTTTTTAACGCCGCCCCTTCCTCAAACAACTTCCTGATGGCGGAAGACGATGAAAGGCTGTTTTTTATGTGCCGCGCTATTGCCATGTTCTACCCCCTCGAATAATTCGGCGCTTCTTGCGTGATGGTAACATCGTGCGTATGGCTTTCCTTGAGACCGGCCGCCGTGATCTTCACGAATTTGCGGTACTTTTTGAATTCATCAATGTTTTTACACCCGCAATACCCCATGCCCTTACGCAAGCCGGCCACCAACTGGTGCAGGTAGTTGCGCAGCTCCCCCTTGAACGGCACCCGCCCTTCAATGCCTTCCGGTACGGGGTTTTCGTCCTTGGAAATCTGGTACCGGTCGCCCGCGCCGTCTTTAATGGCGCCGAGGCTGCCCATGCCCCGGTACTCCTTGTAGATGCGCCCGTCATAAATGATCTCCCGCCCGGGGGCTTCTTTCAAGCCGGCGAACAGGTTGCCTATCATCACGACGTTCGCGCCCGCGCCGATTGCCTTGGCGATGTCGCCCGAAAATTTGACGCCGCCGTCCGCGATAACCGGAATGTTGTACGGCGCGGCTTCTTCGGCGCAGTCCCACACCGCGGTGAATTGGGGTACGCCCACGCCTGCGACAATGCGGGTGGTGCAGATCGATCCGGGACCGACGCCCACTTTCACGGCGTCCGCGCCCGCTTCAATGAGCCGCCGCGTTCCGTCTTTTTCCGCGACGTTCCCCGCGATAACCGGGATGCCGAAGCGGTCTTTTATGTTCTTCACCGCGTCGCATACGCTTTTCGAGTGTCCGTGCGCGGTGTCAAGTACAACGTAATCAACCTTGGCGTTTTTCAGAAGCGGCATCCGCGTCATGTAATCCTGAGGAGACACCGCCGCGCCGACGATGAGCCGTCCGGTTTTATCGGTCGCCGCAAGCGGGAAGTTGGCGTGTTTTTCCATGTCCTTCACGGTGATCAATCCGGTGAGCCGCCCCTGCTCGTCCACCACCGGCAGTTTCTCTATGCGGTGTTTGCCGAATTTTTCCCGCGCGCTCGCAACGGACGGATCGCCTTCCTCAACAATCACTTTATGGATCATCACCTTGACAACGGGAAGAGCGTCGTCTCTGCAAAAACGCAGATCTCTGTTCGTAACCATGCCGGTAACCTTGCCGTTTTTATCGACAACCGGCATTCCGGACACGTTGAATTTTTCCATCATCACCTTAACATCTTTGACCAGCGCCTCCGCGTTCACGGTAACCGGCGTGTCTATGATCCAGTTGAGGTACCGATTGACATTGGCGACCTGCTGCGCCTGACGTTCCGGACTCAGGTTGCGGTGAATGACCCCGCTTCCGCCTTCAAGCGCGATGGCTATGGCGAGTCTTTCTTCGGTAACCGTATCCATTGCCGCTGAAATGATGGGAGCGTTCAGCTTCACGTCCGCGCATAACGTAGTCCGCACATCGCAGTCTTTGGGCAAAATGTCGGAATACCCGGGCAACAGAAGCACGTCATCGTACGAATAGGCTTCGGTAAACATATCTTTTCTCCTTGTAATAGCTATTATATAGTTCTGTTTCTGTAGAGCTTTTCCCAAAATGCGAACTACGTTCGGGTTGGTTTTGGGAAAACGGGCGTTTTTCAAAACGCTTCCGATTCTTGTACTTTTATCAAGTCTCTGTACTTTTTGGCAAGCGCTTTCGCCTTTTCCGGGGCAAGTCCGCAGTACCGTTCGGGCTGCCCAAAGAACGAAAGCGCGTCTTCTTTTGAAGAAATCTTTCCCAGATCTACGAGTTTGCCGCCGATGCGTTCCAAAACATCCGGCCGTTTCGCCAAAGCCTCCGCAAAACTCGTCTTTTCCTTTTCGGCGGACAGGGTGATTTTGCGGATAACCTCATGAGCGTCCGAAACGCCGGTTTCCGCGAGCAGGATGTACGCCGGTTCTGCCATGACGCCGCCCGGAATGCCGCCGCCGCGCAGGTTGGACAGCAGGCGCTCCCTGTCAACGCCAAGCCCTTCGATCACGCAGGTCATGCGGCGGACGGCCATGCAAAAGCCGGCCACATACTCCGCCATGAAACGCTGGCTTGCCGAATTGGAGAGATCCCGCTGGTGTTCGCTTATCTGATCCATAAAAAAGGTTTGCACACGGGGCATAAACGCCTTCCACAGACTTTTGACGTGTTCGCTGTTCCACGGGTTGCGTTTCTGCGGCATGGTGGAAGATCCCACCTGTTCTGACGCGAATCCTTCCCGCACTTCGCCGATTTCGCTGCGCTGGAGATTGCGGAGATCATCGGCAAGGTTTGCGATGACGCCGAACGCGGTATTGAATTCCAGAAGCAGCCGCAAGAGGTATTCAGGCTCCACGAGTTGGGTGGCATGTTCGGATGGTTCGAGCCCCAGTTCGGCGAGGTAGATTTTTTCCAGGGCTTCCGGGGCTTTGACCATCATCGCGGTCGCGTTATACGCGCCCACGGCGCCCGCGAGCTTGCCCTTGAGTTCCATAGAACGTTTTTCGATTTCCAGAATGGATTTGCCAAGCCGGGACACATATTCGGCTATGGCAAAACCAAGGGTAATTGGCACCGCGTGCTGCCCGTGAGTGCGCCCGGCCTGCGGAGTTTCGGCCTCTTTTTCCACGAAATCACAGAGCGACAGTTCCAGCTGCCTCAGATTCGGCAGTACGACCTTTTGCGTAACATGTTTCATACGGTAGGAAAGGCTTGTATCCAGTATGTCAACGCTGGTCGCGCCCAGATGCACCAGCGGCGCGGCTTCAGACGGGACCTTCTTTTTCAGTACGTTCACCAGCGCCCGTATGTTGTGCCGCGTTTTCTCTTCCTCGGCGTACACTTCATCAGGCTCTACGCCGTCTCCGGCTTTTTCAAGAGCGGATCGCAACGCGGGCGTCAGACCGCCCCGCGTAACAAGATGGGCGATGACAAGGGCTATTTCAGCCTTGACGCACGCCCGAATGGAGGCTTCCTCCGAAATCCATGGCGCGAGCGCGTCAAACA
>JAITAW010000140.1 GCA_031283905.1 Treponema sp.
GGAATTCTATAGGGATATGCCGAAGGCGGAGCTAATCAAGAAACTGCGGTATTACAAGTTAGATTGCACGGTATGGGAGGCGCTTGCCTCTTGACAATAATCATAGGAGGCGAACGGAGCCCGAGTCGCCAAAGGCGGCGAAGCATATACCGACCTGTTAGGCGAAGTGTCGGCGTACACCATTTTTATTTATATTATTCCGTTTATTATATATTACAATTGGGAATGTTTACCGGAGGTCTGCGCGCAACGGAGACCAGAGCCGTTATGTAGGCGGCTCGGCCTACAGAAAAATGCAGTCGGGCTACGGCCCTTTGTGCATTTTTCTGTAGCCACATTTTTGCAGTTGCTGAAACGCTTCGCGTTCTTTTATCGCAACTGCAAAAACATCGTATAGCTTTCGCGTTATGACAAAGACGTAAAGAACAAAGTTTTAACACATCTTTGCCGCCCATAGCCGCCGCCAGCGCCGCTCGGACGACCGTCCACGGTGCCGGGCGAGGGGATAAACATCCCTCTCCCCCGCGCGTCTCAACCTTGCTTTCTCGCGACAAGCTCCGGGGTATACCGTATCGTGTAGCTAGTCAAAAACTTTGTAAAGGCGTAGCAGCATGGCGTTTGCCAGCGTCTCGGCGCGTTCAAGACTGAGGAGCAGGAGGGGAACCAGCAGGGCAAGGCTGCTTCGGAGGCCGCGTTTGCCGCCCCGCGAGATGCGCGCCGTAACAATCCGCTCGGCTTCCTCGGTGAGAAGGGGAACGAAGCGAATGCTTATGCCCACCATCATGGCAATGTCCCGCGCCGGAAGCCCAAGCCGTGAGAGCGGAGAAAGCAGCGTGTTGATCGCCGAAATCGTTTCCCTCAAAGGGGTTACGGCGAGATAGAGGGAGAGCGCCGCTGTGAGTGACGCTATACGGCATATAAACCCAAGCGAGCGGTGAAGTTCAGCTGACGTAATCGAAAAAAACGAGAAAAAGCCGGTTTGAAAAGGCTGAAACAAAATCGGACTGGAGTCGTTTCCCCATAAGAACGCGGTTTGCAAAAAAACAAATAAAAGAAGGAAGGGCAGTACCGCGGCCGCGCTCCTAAGCGGCGTTCCGCATGGGATGCCGCCCGCCAATCTCCCGCCCAAAAGTACAATGAGCAGCACAACAGGCGGCGCATAGAGGGAACCGGTGATGGAAATTGTTCCGGTTACAAAAAGCAACGCCATTTTCATGAGCGGATCAAGGTTCCGCAAAGGCGAATCTATGTCAAGAAAACGCCCCAAGAAAGCGGTTTTGAAAAAAGGCTTCCCGGCCTTGCGTCTATGTTTAGGCTGAGCGGGCGGTTCAAGCGGATCGTCAACCCTCCGTTCGGCTGAATGCGCCGGAGCGGGGCGCACAGTTTGGAATTTGGGCGCCGCAAGTTCCCAGTCCGGGTTCCAGAGTTCGCCGAACACCGCTTCCGGCGGACCAAACGCCGCGATCCGGCCTTTGTCCATAACGGCCACATAGTCAAAAAACGCCGCCATTTCGAGCGAGTGCGTTGTAACGACAACGGTTTTGCCCTTTGCCTGTTGTTCAAAAATAAGCTCCATGACGCGGCGTTTGTTCTTGTTGTCAAGCGCCGCGAGCGGCTCATCCAATAAAAGGATTTCGCTGTCCATGGCAAGCGCTCCGGCAAGGGCGGCGCGGCGTTTTTCGCCGCCGGACAGAGAGGTTGTCTCGCGGTCGGCAAACGCGGCGAACGGAAGCCCCGCCGCATCCATCGCGGTTTTCACCCTTTGGACGAGCTTCGCGTCTTTAAGCCCCGCGTTTGCCGGTCCAAACGCGACATCGTCCGCGACATAGGTCTCAAAGAGCGCGCTTTCCGGCGACTGAACCGCAAGCGCCGCCCTGAACCGCAGGTTGCGGAGGTTGACTCGTTTGTCAAGCGTGTCCGCGCCCGACACAACGACATTGCCGGAAGAAGGAAGGAGCAGCGCGTTGATGTGCTTGAGCAGGGTAGTTTTGCCGCAGCCGCTCGCGCCAATGACGGCGGTCGTACTGTTGCGGGGGATGCGCAAAGAAACGCCGTGTATGCCAGTAATAGGAAGAGCCGAGGGATGCTGGTATTGATGGGACGCCGAGAAAAATTGTACCGCCACGGGCGCCGTCGGCGCTTCCGGCCCGAGACCGGAAAAAACGGCGCTTTTTCCGGCATGTCCCAATCTCCATTCTTCCCACCCGCCCCATGCTTCAGGAACGCCGTCGAATACCACCCTTCCTTCGCGCAACACGATGGAACGCCGTGAACGCAGGGCTTCGTCATGGTCGTGGGTGATGTGAATAATGGTCTTGCCTTGACTGTTGAGCGTATCGAAGAGCGCGAGAATGGTTTGTGCGGAATGCGAGTCAAGCATGGACGTAGGCTCGTCAAGGATGAAGATGCTTGCGTCAAGGGCAAGAATGCCCGCGAGCGCGAGCCGCTGTTTCTCGCCGCCTGAAAGCAGGTGCGGGGGTCTGTCCCGAAGATGGATGAGACCGACCGACATCAGGGCGTTTGCGACACGCGATTGGATTTCCGCTTTAGAGAGGTTGATGTTTTCCGGTCCAAAGGCCACATCTTCTTCCACCGCGCAGCCGATGATTTGCGGATCGGGATTCTGCAACGTCATGCCGGTAAGGGTGCGGATGCGCCAACGGTGCGCCTCGTTAGCGGGGTCCAAGCGGACGCCGTCAGGCGTGAATACGGCAACCGCCCCGGGCGGCGGCGCGAGCAATCCGTTGACGCATGATATGAGCGTACTCTTGCCCGATCCGTTTTCGCCAAGCAGCGTGATGTATTCGCCACTCCTGATGTCAATGCTGACGTTGTTAAGCGCGTTAAGCGCGGGCGCGGACGGCTGCCGCGGGTTCCCGTAAGAGAAAGACAGGTTTTTGATTGACAGACACAGTGAGTGGCCTGCCGCCGCTGTTTTTGCCGCCAAAGCCGCCTACTCTATGTTTCGCAGTTGTTCACGGATGTTTTCAAGCGCGTCTTTCATGGAAACAACCTCCCGGCTCACCTCAAGTTTACAGGCTTTTGCGCCTATGGTGTTGATTTCGCGGTTTATTTCCTGACACAGGAAGTCGAGCTTCTTTCCCGGATGCGGGTTCCGCTCTGTTTCCACGCGAAATTCCGCGAAGTGAGATTTGAGACGGGAGATCTCTTCCGCGATGGTAAG
>JAITAW010000183.1 GCA_031283905.1 Treponema sp.
AACGGTCAATTACGCGCTTGCGTTGTCCGGGTTCGCGGCATCATGCCCTTAACCAAGCGAATTCCTCGGCATGGATGCGTAAATTGCGCAGGGCGCGGAGTTCTATCTGCCGTACGGTCTCCGGTGAGATGCCCATTTTATCACCGATACCCTTGAGCGTATAGGGAGCTTTTGAATTGAGTCGATAGCGGTACATAATAATGAGCCGTTCACTTTCTTTAAGGTTGTCCAGAATATGCAGAGCGTTTTGTTTTACCGTCTTTCGTACAAATTCCCGCTCGGGATTGTATGTATAATCCTCACACATTTCAAGGGCTGTCGCATTTTCACTATTTTCTGAATCCGAATCAAGGGAGACAAGTTCATTGGTCATATTGAGGACAAGTTCGATCTGTTCTCTGGGAACAGACAGTTTCATGGCTATTTCATTAAGAGTAGGCTGGCGCATGAATTCCTGAGACAATACTTGTGCGGCCGCCTTGATCTTCGTTAATAATTCTTCCTTTCTGTCCGGCAGACGAATAGCCCGCCGCCTATTCGTAAAGTAGCGCCGTATAGACTGTTTTATCCACCAATTCGCATACGTTGAAAAGCGTACATTTTTTGAATGGTCGTACTTTTCGACCGCATGAATGAGACCCAAGTTGCCTTCTTGAATGATATCCATAAAAGCTGCGTCTGCTGTTACATATGAATGAGCTATTTTTACCACGAGCCGAAGATTCGCTTCAATCAACCTTTTGCGCGCGCTTTCATTTCCCTCGCGTATACGCTTGGAAAGCTCAAGTTCTTCTTCAAAACTCAACAATGGGATTGCGCTGATCTGTTTAAAATATGTTCGTAATAAAGCATTGTCCATATCGCTAATGTTCTTTTTCATGGGAAACCTCCGGTAACAAAAACCGTGAAACAGATGTCGCGGAATTATTGTTGTTACTAATAATGCAGAATTCGTGCCAACAATGATTTATTGTTTTTATGAAAAAGAGTAATGGGCGCTTCTTTGTATTGTAAATGGAACCATTTCAAAGAATGTCAAATTTTGAGAAAACAACCCTGAATGTAATGGGAAAAAACGGACTTTTCGCCGTTCCCTCCAAAATTTTTTCAAAATCAACCCGAATCAGGCGTATGAACTCTATCCGCGCTTTGAAAAAAGCTCTCCATAAAGACAATTAGTAAAAGGACGAATGCGCGGAGCGGGCGCAAAGCGATGAGATGCGATGGATAAGGATGGACAAAATGTATACTATTTTATACAAGCGTCTTTCTAAATTTGCAAAGACCATGCGCAACAGCCACTGTTTTGGGAAGACGCTCACCTATTCAAATTAGAGACCTGTGTATGGCAAAAGAATAAAACATCTGTTTTCCATCAAGATAATGGCAAGGGATGCAGACCGCGCGGCAATTCTGCGCCGCAACAACAGTATAGACGGATTTCCATAAACAGCGCTTCCAATTTATATAAACATATGCTATAATTAAATACTCATAAAAATTTTGAAATATGGGAACCAATCAAAGGAGCAGTGTTATGAAGCGCTTTATTCTTTTTCTTCTTGCAATCGGAGTGGCGGCGACCGCATTCGCCCAAAATGATTTGCCTGAATATCAATTTGCCGTTGGAACATGGGAGATTATCGAGGGACGAGTGTTCCAAAAAGACGCCGCAACCCGGCTTGCCAAGGCGAATGTTAAGGTACCGCAAAGCGGAGCGATGCTGTACGAGTTCGACGTCCGGTATGAATCGGGGCTTGAAGACGGACAGGGCGGATTCGGCGTTCATATTTTCGCCGACAACGCCATAAAGAGGCCTTCGTGGGGCGTAGGCAAGTCATGGCTTTTATGGCTCAATTATGACAAGAACCCGCTCAAAAATTCCGGCATTCAAGCGGGATTAAGCGGACAGGTATACCGTAGCGTAAATAATTCCACTATGGAACTGGTACAGAGTGTTGATCTCAACCGCTATGTGCCATTATTTACTCAAGAAGGATCACCTAATCTCGTGTCTTTTAAGATTTACGCAAACGGCGATACCGGAGAAATCCGCGTCTACGATCCAACCGATTCAACTGGCGCAAACTACTACTATTTTACCATTGACAAAAAGTATTTGCCGCTCAAAGGCGACTGGGTGGTGTTCAGAACAAACGGTGTCAGCTTGTCATTCGCGCCTGTTGAAAAGGTTGAAGAAGCTAAAGAGGAGGTCGAAGAGGAATGACCTTCTCCATCGCAGGGCTATGATACAAGCCTCCTAATGGTGCCAGGTGACTTGGGTGTATTGTAAGCTTCCTTTCACTTTCAAAGGCGCAAACTGCATCAGGTTGCGCCATTTGAAATTATGCATTCTGTTGGCGTACCGGGAGCGCCTCACTTGATTCTGTGGATCGTTTAGCGTTTCAGAGAGGAGGTTCATTACGCATTGGTAAAACGTTTCGAATCTCTTGTTCGCAACCCGAAGGGTAGTCAGCCGGAATATTGCTCTTTGCGCTCTCGCGTTTATATATACGCGCCCATCACTAGCCCCCAATCCTCCTCTTGCAGAGAGGTAAAACCCATCTTTCTGTAAAAAGCTAGTGCGCCAGTGTTTGTTCGGCTTACTCCAAGGTGGATGCCGTGGACGTTTTTCTGTGCAAGCACCGCAAACAGAGTTTCCATGAGCGTTCTGCCTTGGCCTTTTCCCTGCAAAGAAGGCAAGAGGTCGATGTGCAGATGCGCGGGATAGGTTTTGTATACGGGCCGTTCAGTTTCTTCTGTCGAATCGAGTTTCTTGTAGAAAAGGGCGATGCTGTTTTTTTCAACGTCTGTTTTTATTTTGTCATACGGATAGTCCCGGTATCGCCTCCGCAACGGAGGGAGCCATTCAAATTCAAGCCACCTGTTGAATGCGGGCGTATCCACTGCGCCGATGACATAGCCTTGAGGAATGCCGTCCGCTTCCGCGACAAAACATAAATCGCGTTCAAAAAACAGATAGGGAGCGGCGTAGTACTGCCCCAGAATATAGGGGTCATAAAAAAGACCGGAAGCGTCTTTTCCCGCATCTCCGGTCTTCAAACAAATTTCATAAAAATAGGGGAGATCGGAAAGTTCCGCTCCCCGTACAGTAATAGCAGTCATTAACCTTTAACAGCGCCTGCGGCAACGCCCTTCGTGATCTGTTTGCGGAACACAAGGTAGAAGGCAATCATTGGGATTGCGCCAATGGTAAGGGCGGCGAACTGCTTCCCAAAGTCTGATGCCAGCGCTCCAGAGAACATATTAATGCCGACCGGCAATGACTTGATGTTAGCCCAGCCGTTGCCGGAAGAAGCCAAAATGTTGATAAGCATGAATTCGTTCCATGTGCCGGAGAAGGTGAGAATCGCTATGGTCATGGCGACAGGAGCCACCATCGGGAAGATGAGGCTTCCGAAAATCTTGAGGTACTTTGCTCCGTCAATACGCGCGGATTCGATGAGCGCATCCGGTATACTCTTCACAAACTCAGTGGAAAGGTAGACGCCCATTGGCAGGCCCAAGCCTATATATGGGATAAGTATGCCTAGACGGGTATTGTAAAGCCCCGCCGCGTTCACCATAAGAAAGAGAGGCACCATGATGGATTGCAGGGTAAGCAGGATACCGACAATGAAGCTACCGAATAATGCGGATGTCGCCTTGCTCGGTATTTTTGAGAATGCAAATCCCGCCATAGCGCTGAAAACCACCACTGCTAAAACGGTGGTTGCCGTATAGAAAACGCTGTTGACAAGCAAAACTTCAAAATGCCCGAGTCTCCATGCGTAAGGGTAGTTGCCCTGCCATTCCGCTAAGTTGAGGTTGCCCCTAAACGCCGATTGAAAAGGATTCACCGGAAAGTCGATCTTACTGAGCATGAATTCCTGCGTGGTCTTAAACGATTGCAGGACCATCCAAAGCAGAGGATAAATGGCTAACACCGCAAAAATAGCCATTACAAAATAAACAACACTTTTTGCTAGTACATCAGTTTTACGTACATCCATACCTTACTCCTTTCCGCCGAATTTCTTTTCTGTAAACTGAGTTATAGCGATCAGCAGGAAGCTGATAATAACCATGATTGTAGAAATGGCGTTTGCCAGAGGATAATCAGGGCTTGTCTTAAACGCCCGATCAAACATAAACAAAGAAAGCACGCTGGTCTGCCCGGCGGGTCCTCCGCCTGTCATAACGTACAACAAGTCGAAGGATTTTAACGAGCCCGAGATGGCAAGGATTGCGCTTGTAACGATAACCCCTGATAGAGCCGGAAGAACGATGTACCACAAAGACTGAAATTCGGTTGCGCCGTCTATCTTGGTGGCTTCGATGATAGATACATCGATCCGCTGGATATTCGCAAGAAAGATGATCACGTACATACCGGAATACATCCACAACATGACCAAAAGAACGGGAATCATCGGCTGGCTGCTCATAACAAATTCCGCGTCCGGTTTGAAAAGTCTTGTAATTTCCATGAACAAACTATTATTGCCCTGATAAAGGCTTTTGAACAGGATTCCGATGATAACCGGCGTTATAATGTTGGGAAGATAAATAACCGTTTGGAAGAAATCAACGCCTTTAATCAACTTGCGCGACAAAATATATGCAAGGATAAACCCAAGCGGAATTTGCCCGAAAACCGACATCAGAACAATAAGCAAATTGTTCTTTAGGGCGACATAAAAGGGTCCGCCCGGATAGGTGAACATTTTTATATAACTTTTCACCCCCGCAAAGTGAATATCCGTGGTACCACCGAACACCTGGCCGCCTTTAAAGTCTGACAAACTGATCACAATAGAAAACACTGTCGGAAAAGCGACCACTAAAAAATAGATCAATACCGCCGGTATGACCAAAACTATGTAAGCCAAAGACTGTTCTCCTCGTGATGTAAGAGCTTGACTTCTTTTCTCACCCATATTGCCTCCTCATAATATTAGAGCATCTAAAAATCGGTATTCAACGCTGGCGCGTTGCTATATACCGTATTGTCCATGATATATCCAAAATTTCCTTCTGTCAAATTCTTTTTTTCTTTTTTTCGTTATTTGCGGCTGTCCCAAAACGCACACTAAAGCGACAGTTTCAGGACGACATACGCACAACAGCAAACATAAAAAAACCGCCCTGTAAGAGGGCGGCTCGTATTACTTAACTAAACAATAAGTTACACACCGTTTGATGGACGACATCGCTAGTTGCCGGCTTTCCATACGTCAAACGCATCTTGAGTAGCTTTGGCAACCTGCTCCGGAGTCTGGATTCCCATACCGATAGCCTGAAGGCCGTCGTTGAGCGGGGTGTAAACAGGCCCGGCAAACACGCCGTCTATA
>JAITAW010000189.1 GCA_031283905.1 Treponema sp.
GGAAGATATACCGTTATTAGAAAAATACGCAAATAAAAATAGCGTACAGGGAGAAAACGGATTTATAACTGATTTCTTGGGTATACGGCATTCGCTGGGTAATTGGGGCGAGAATTATAAACATTTAGATGGCGCTCATTTTGAAAATATTCCCATTCCGGATGACGGTTTTCATGCAGAGGCAATAGAATATATTTCATGTTTTACTTCTATCGAGAACGCGGGTTCCACATACACAATGTTTGAGTTGGGAGCCGGATGGGGGCCATGGATGTCTATTGCGGGGACCGCCACAAAACGCAGGTGGGGGGGGGGGGGGGTAAAACAAAATAACCACAACGGCGTTGAAGGCGAAAATAATAAAATACCACTTATAAAAAAACATTTAACTGCAAATGGACTCCGCCCTGAGTCAGATGAATTAGTTAGTTCTTTAAACAATGTCAACACAATAATTTATGACGGCGTTGTAAACGCAACCGGAGAAGATATTGCGTTTCCGGAGGTTGGCGTGGACGCTTACGGGGCGTCTTTAGTAGAGAAAACGGTTGCCAGAAGAACACAGCCACTAAAAATTGTTAAAGGATATTCATTCAAAGATATTTCCGGCGATTATAATCGTATCGACTTTGTGCATTTAGATTTACAAGGGTATGAGATGGAATTTGTTGAAAAGTGTATTGAAACGCTTTCGGAAAAAGTGAAATATATGTTTGTTGGAACCCATACAAGAAAAATTGAGGGAGATTTATTTGAATTCTTATACGCTCACGGCTGGACGCTGTTGAGAGAGAAACCCTGTGAGGTTCATTGGCCGGAAACCGCTCCCGATAGTTTTGTTGATATTACCGTTAAAGACGGCGGCCAGTTTTGGAAAAAATGAACCGCCTGTGAGGCGTACGCTCCAGAATAACCTTTGGTGAAGTTCATCTCGTGACGGGAGGAACCAATCGTCAAAACCATTGCTTCCAGGTCATCCACGCCTGCGCCGCCCTGCCGTGACAGGCGTGGATGGCGGGTCTCCGCCGGAACCGTGTTTATTGCCTTGTAATATAGTCAAGAATAGTTGCCAATCCATCAAGTATAAACATATCTGTTCTCTGGGAGCCACTAACTGTGTATGTTAAAATAAGTATGTGTCTTTTCTTGATCTGATTGGGAACTGTATCAGAATTTTTATCCAATGTTCCTAAAAAACGATTGTAAACGCATAATCATATTGAATAAAATTTTGATCAGATAATCCATCAGTATTTTCAATAAATGAAAGATTTTGTGCAGGTTCGCCGTCAAAAGACACTGCAAAATTAACAATTTTATTACCTGTGTCGGTTGAACTTTCCGAAAAACCTTTAGAACCTTTTGCATTTCGTTCAGTCTCCATACTCCAGAATACATTGCCATCCATATTCCAAACCACAAAATTGTTATTACCGGCCTGCGATTCCAAAAAAAGCTTGCTTCTGTTCGAATTTCATTTCCATGCGCCAAATTCATCTCCGGAAGAAACATTTAGTTCACTCTGGCTTTTCTGCACAACAATTGCCGTAAGCCAATTATTGCCACCAACTCTTATCGAAGCGGTGTGAGATCCTCCTCCAGACATATTTAAAGTCAGTGTTCTTTCGTTTAATCTAAGCCTTTTAGAAAACTGACTATCTGCATATAGGTCAAATGCTGTGTTTATTGTTGTACTCTCACTTACGCCATTGTCAAAATCTTGATCAACCATTCGAATTATACCTCCAATTTCATTGGAATTGGCATTATATCTTTCGTGTCACCTATATTCATAATTACCAGAAGCATTAATTGTTAAATTTATTTTCATGTTTTCGTTATTCCAGATAACCACCCCTGAGCCACGGAATGTAGCATCCGCTTGATTTCTATTTAAGCATATGGCGTGAAGGTGAAAACGAAAGCGGGGAATACGGTATCAGATGTGCAATGCTTGTTAAATTAGTGCGTATAAGTGCGAGCCCTCATACGCTTTTCTTGCATGATGAAAAACCATCTAAACAGGGAATAAACTGAATATAACGAATATTTTCTTTCAGCACAAAGTCCCCCATTTTTTGCGGATACCGGGCCGTTTCGTTTGTTAGGACGGTAAGGACATTATACTACGTTGTGGCGTTCTAAAAGCCGCTTGCTTTGCATTACGCGGGAAAAAGGTCCCAATTGATTGCTATCAAGACGATTGGAAGCATGCGCGGTTGCATTGCCGTCCAGCGACAGCCCGACAAGGAAATTATTGGTTTTCAAAAAACGCACCATTCATCGGTAAGCGTTAATCCGTTGATTTGCATAGCGTAAGAAACTTGCGTCTTTTGAGGCTTTTCTTTTACTTGAGAAACAAAAAAATCAAAAAAAGGAAGTCCCGCCAATGTAGACTCCCCACCCTGGAACGCAAAGGTAATTTTGTTTTAGCAATTGTTAGCATTATAGAAGGCTTTTACCGGAGGGTATTAGAACCAGATCGGCAATTTTAGCACTAATTCGACAAAGTAAAAAAAATGGGATATATTTTTTTTCATGTAGCGTATACGGAAAGCCGAGCAGGAAGCCGAGCGGAGAGGAGAGCAAAAAGAACGCAAACAACTTTTAGACTTATTGAACCAAAACTACACGGTTGAGCAACTAAAAGAAATCCTGATGCAAGAAGTTAATCAAACCGCCGCACCCTCGCAGTAACGCCGCTCCGCTCGCCGGTAGATGAACCATGCGCGCGTCATTGGATTTTATAAAAAAGTTGCTACTGACTTTCGGCGTCAGGGTGCGCCGCTAAGGTTTTGTCCACCCCGTTCATATTGATGCCGTATCCGATGATTTTATGCGCCGTATCGAGAAGATTGCCTACTTATATGAGGCGAAGCGCCTGGTTGACTTGATAATCCGCCGCTACTGCGCGTTGGTAAAAGAATTTTCGCTGAGGGATTATTCGCCCTTTATCAGAAACATCATCAATCACGTGGATTTTAACGTGGGGGAAGCGCTTTCGGTCAAGATTTTGGCGAAAAAATTCAAGGTAAGTCCGGGCAACCTTTCCGTCCAATTCAGGCGGGAGAAAGGGATGGCCCTGACCGGTTACATCAATGCCAAACGCCTTGAACGGGCAAAATCGATGCTGCACGGGTCCGGTTTGTATGTCCAAGAAATAGCGGAACAGTGCGGCTTCCTTAACATCAACTATTTCAGCCGCCTTTTTAAGCGCCGCTTCGGTGTATCGCCGCTGGAATTCCGCAAAAAAACGGCAACGCTGCATAAGTTATAAAACTCCCTGCAACACGACTTTTCATGAATAGGCATACGGTTATGCGGTCATTTTGTTACTTCTTACCCTAAATATCCTCGAATTTTCAGAGTATTCAAGGGAAGCTTTTTGTTCTTTTTCATGTAAATTGCGCGTTTATCGTATATAGAAAGAGGTTTCACCGGCTTGGTTTTGGGAAAAGAACGGTCTGAACGGACTTTAGTCCGGCCTGCTTTTTCCCATTAAATCTAAGGCTGTTTCCCAAAACCGTTGCTTTGCGCGTTTTGGGAAAACTTCAATAGGGACAATTATAGTTAAGCGGCTGATGGGAGTCGAACACACGGCTCCAGCTTGGAAGGCTGGGGTATTACCGTTATACGACAGCCGCTAATAGTGAAGTACTATACGGCATTGTCTTATTTTTGTCAAGCGCGGCTGTTCCAAAATTTCGATTTTTGGGACTGTTTCTTTGGGTTTAGCGTCAAACCGGACTTACCCTGTCTTCCAAGAGCTTGGATTGTTCAAACGCAAGAATCGCGTTATACTACCCCTATGGTTGATCTTATAAAAGATATTTTGCGTTTTAATCCTGAAGGACAGCCGGTGATTGTCCGAGGCTGGGTGAGGACAAAGCGGGAACTGAAAAACCTCGTCTTTGTCGAGGTGAATGACGGCTCCTGTTTCGTCGGCATCCAATGTACGTTTGACAAAACGCCGTTTGACAGACGGGAGACGGGCGTGGCGGCCGCAAGCGCGGCGGTTGAGGTTCTCTCCGCGCTGAAAACAGGCGCTTCGGTTGAAATACGGGGAAATCTTATGCCGTCTCCGGCCGCGGGGCAGTCTTCCGAGGTGTCCGGGCAGGAAATCAGCCTTATCGGGGACGCGGAGAACTATCCTTTGCAGAAGAAGCGGCACTCCTTCGAGTTTCTGCGGGAGATTGCCCACCTCCGGCCAAGGACGAATACTTTCGGGGCGGTCGCCCGTGTACGCGGCGCTCTCGCCTATGCGGTGCATGAGTTTTTCCGGAAGAGATATTTTCACTATATACACACGCCCATTATAACCGCGAATGACGCCGAGGGCGCGGGAGCCATGTTTCAGGTAACAACGCTGGATATGGAGAAGGCGATCCGTGACAACGGACAGGGGACGCCGCCGGATTTCCACATGGATTTCTTTGGGAAAAAGACATTTCTCACCGTTTCAGGACAGTTGGAAGCCGAGACCTACGCGACCGCGCTTTCCCGCGTGTATACCTTTGGACCCACATTCCGTGCGGAGAACTCCAACACCGCCCGCCACTTGGCGGAATTCTGGATGGTGGAGCCGGAAGCGGCGTTTGCGGATCTGCGCGACAATATGGAGTTGGCTGAGGATTTCCTTAAGGCGCTTCTTGCCTATGCGCTTGACAACTGCGGCGAAGACCTCGCTTTTTTTGACGCGCATGTTGAAAAAGGTATTGTCGCATCCATGGAAGCGGTCGTGAACGCTCAATTCACCCATATTTCCTATACGGATGCGGTGAAAGAACTGGAGAAATACGCAGACGGCTTCGAGTTCAAGCCGTCATGGGGATGCGATCTCCAGAGCGAGCATGAAAAATTTCTGACCGAAAAAGTCGCGCGCGGTCCGGTGATCGTTACCGATTATCCTAAGGAGATAAAGGCGTTTTATATGAAGATGAACGATGACGGGAAAACCGTGCGGGCGATGGATGTACTGGCGCCGCGACTTGGGGAGATCATCGGAGGTAGCCAGCGTGAGGATAATCTGGAGAAGCTGGAGAAGCGTATGGCGGAACTCGGCATGAAAACGGAAAGTTATTGGTGGTATCTCGACCTCCGGCGTTTCGGCAGCACGCCTCATTCGGGTTTCGGGATGGGTTTTGACAGGCTCGTGCAGTACGTTACTGGCATGGCAAACATACGCGATGTTATCCCCTATCCCAGGGCCGTAGGGCTGGCGGAATTTTAGTCAACGTGCGAAAAGTTCAAGAGGTAAGAAGAAATGTCTAGTATTATCAACGGCGTATTGGGACGTTTTTGGGAAGATCTCCGGGTACCCGGCGAGTGGACGGGGCGGCTCAATGATGCGACGGCGTTGCTTATATTCATCGCCGTCATATTAATCGCTACGAAACTATCTTCTATACTCGTTTTATTCAGCGTACACCACATTGTTAGAAAGAGCAAAACAACGTGGGACGACAAACTGATGGAAAGCCGCTTTTTTATCCGGCTTTCCCGCATCATACCCGCGCTCATAGCCTATGCGCTTATTCCCGACTTCTTGGCACCCGGCGGCGGCGTGGATGTTTTTGTTCGCCGCCTCATCATTGCGTATATAGAGGGTATGTCCGCGCATATCTGCGCGGCTTTTCTTGACGGCGTTAATCTGATTTACCGGAGCGATGCCGAGGAAATATCAAAACGGAAGCCGATTAAGGGGTACATTCAGCTTGTTAAGGTGTTTTTGTACATTGTAGGTGTTATTCTGGCGGTGACAACCGTGGTAAACGTATCGCCGTTGGGCATTTTAAGCGGCATTGGCGCCATGAGCGCAGTGCTTATGCTGGTTTTCAAGGACGCGATCCTCGGATTTGTTTCCAGTATGCAGCTTTCCGGCAATGACATGGTGCGTATCGGCGACTGGATCGAGATGCCGGCTTACAATGCCGACGGCGATGTTATCGACATCACCCTGCAATCCGTGAAGGTACAGAACTGGGACAAGACGATCACTACGATTCCCATTTACGCGCTGGTGTCCGACAGTTTTAAAAACTGGCGCGGTATGAGCGAATCCGGCGGGCGGCGCATCAAGCGGTCAATCTCTATTGACATGCGCTCGGTACGATTTCTTACCACGGAGGAAATCACGCGATTGTCCGCGCTTCCGCCGCTTGCGGAGTACATGAAAAACAAGCTCGCCGAAATAACCGAATACAACAGGAGTCTCAATATTGCCGAAGACGATTACATCTCCGGCAAGCATTTGACGAACATCGGTACCTACCGCGCCTATACCGAAGCCTATTTGCAAGCGCTGCCCCAAGCCGCAAAGAATATGAGCAACATGGTGCGCTACCTTCAGCCCAATGAAAACGGTTTGCAAATGGAGATATACCTTTTCAGCGCGGACAAAATTTGGGTGAACTATGAGCGTATTCAGGCGGACATCATCGATCACCTGTTGGCGCTCCTCCCTGAATTCGGACTCAAGGTGTTTCAGAATCCTTCCGGCGGCGATGTACAAATGATTGCGGAAAAACTGGGAGCCGCCGCCATCTCAAGGCTTTAGCGAGGGAAGCGGTGTTATTATAAATGAGCTGCCCCACTCCGAAGGGCAATGAACCACCCCGCCGCAGAGCGCTCCGGCGGGGTGGTTCATTAAACTCAACAAAAATTGTTATTTACCACTCCATTATAAAGATTAACAAGAGAGGTATAAGCGACCATGAGAATTACGAGGCATACACTAAATCAGGCGCCTATAATCGGGTATATGTGAAGGTATAATTGCGTACGTTATATTGTTTCATTAGTTTCTATTTGATCAATAACATATTTGAAATCATTTCTACCAAACCTTATTAAACGACAAATTCCCACCTCAAGTTCGGCATTTGGGTCTCCATTCCAATTTGTTTTGAAGCCAATAATGTCGATAAAATTTTACCATGGCAATGTCAGCCGGACACCGCCCGGCATTCCCGTGAGCGACCGCATCGTTGCTCTGTTCCCTTTCGCCCTGGTACACCGATTTGGACCAAACTCCTTCAAGTAGATGCAAAGATAAGTGGGAAATATAACAGAAGAGGAAAAAGAGATGGGAATGAAGAACAAAGAACGGCGGATGTACGCCAAGGAAATTCAAAGTCGAATCGGTGGTGGCACCGACAGAAAAGCACGAGAAACCAGCTTACCGGTGGGTATAGCCTTTACTTCAGAGTATGCCTCGAATATTTTTCGCCGTTATATTTTTGAATTTTTTGCCGCTGAAATTTAACTTGATCGTTAAGAATATATACGTTTGTTTTGCCTGCTTCCATGCCATAATAGCTCTTAACAATATCATACGCCATATTTAATACATTTTCAATATCTTTTAATGTGTCCAATAATGTATCCAAACACTCATTTCTATTATATAGTTTTAAATATTCCATTTGATTGTCAATAAAATCAATCCTCAAAAAATTCCATTTTATTTTTCGTTCTAATCAGACTTTTTGATCCGCTTTATTCCCCACAACTGCCCTGATCTCCCCCCTCAGCGGTCTGATGACAAGAGCATCGCCGGTTTTTACATCAGCGGCGGCGCGGACGACACATCCTGTTTCCATATTGGTGACAATAGAATAGCCCTTCTCCAAGACAAGTTCCGGATTTGCCGTTTCAAGAGTGCGTTTGGCAAGCGCGAGTCTTTTTCGGACATCAGCAAGGCGGTTGCCGAACGATATGAGCAGTTCCTCTTTTGCGTCATCGAAATGCACCAGATACGGTTGCAATATGGCGCGAAAACGGTACTCCATCTCCGCGGGAGTGAATGGCTTAGCCAGAAACCGCGCCCGTTCAAGGCGGGTTTTTATTGTCCCGAATAAAAACTTGGCTATATTTTGGATCGCGATCAGTGTTTCCTCGCGGTTTGCGCTCACCAACTCAGCGGCTGCGGACGGAGTGGGGGCGCGGAGGTCCGCGGCAAAGTCAGAAAGCGCCCAGTCGATTTCATGCCCAACGGCGCTCACAACGGGTATCGCGGATGCCGCTACCGCCCGGACGACAACTTCTTCGGAAAAAGGCAGCATATCTTCAAGAGAGCCGCCGCCGCGTCCCACAATCAGCACATCGGCGAGTTTCCAGAGGTTGGCTTGTTCAATGCGCCTCGCGATAATCGGCGCGGCATCGTTTCCCTGCACCGGACAGGGCAGGACAACCACATTGACGCCGACAGCCCGGCGGCGCAAAATGTTAAGAATATCCCGCACGGCGGCTCCTGTCGGAGAACTCACCACGCCCACGGTTTGCGGGAAGCGCGGAATGGGCGTCTTTTTACCCTCATCAAACAAACCTTCCATAGCGAAGGCCCGCTTCCGCTTTTCAAGCAGGGCGAGCATTTCACCTTCTCCGGTCCGCTCCATTTCATCGCACACGATTTGATATGTCCCCCGCTGGTTGTACACCGATATACTGCCGTGAACGCGGAGCAACATGCCGTCTTTCGGTTCAAAAGAAAGACTGCGGAACCGGTTTTTGAACATGACCGCCGAAATGCAGGAAACCGCGTCTTTAAGAGTAAAATAGAGATGTCCGGTACTTGAGGGGCGACAGTTTGAAAGCTCGCCTTCCACGCTGATTGCGGAAAAAGAACCTTCAAGGCTTCCCTTGATGAGATCGGTTATTTCGGTGACGGAATAGGCGCCCATATCAATTTCACATCCTCTTTATTCGCAGTGGAGTCTAATACCCATACGCAACCGATATTCGAGCCGGTTACCGGGGGAAAAAGAGGCCTCCGCGATGAAGGCTTCGATTAACAAAGCAATCATTATCTTGCCGTTCAGCCACGCCTCAGATGCCGCCGGATTTTTCTTAGGCAAATCCCCAAAGTCGAGAATGGATTTCAGTCTTTTGAAATGGATCTCAACCTGCCAACGCACGCGGTATGTTTCAAGGACTTCGTTGGCGGCAACGGAATTCGGAAGCGAGGTTACGGCCGCGATGCGTTCGTTGAACGCCACGGTCTTTTCCCGCAGCTTGTTACCTTTGCAGGACGCGCGGCGATCCGGCCTGTTCTGGGATTGCCCACACGCTTCTTCGTCCTTGCACTTAACACAAACCCTCACCGGAATGCGGGTTTTATCAGGGAGTACGGCAAAGTCCGCAACTTCGGCACTTTCCCCGCTTTTCAGATCCGCGAACCTGCCGACAATGGCAACCTTATTTTCGTTTTCATCGTAAACGGCGAAACAGTCCGTCCGCGGGCGCGGTATATAATCCGCGCCCGCGGTTCAGGCAGTGGGTTATCCCGTTCAACGTCCCGTACGCCCGGTCGGCGGTTACCAAATCACCCCGCCTGAACTCGAAATTTCCCAGTGCTTCATCGATCGCCTCTTTGGTAATTTTGAACGTGTCGCCGGTCATGGTGTGAAGGTCTATCGCATAATGCGGGCGGCAGGTTTCGCCGCCCCACCTCTTTTCAACCGCATCGGTCTTCCAAATAAGCCCTTTCGGATATGCAATTAACCCGTCCTGCGACAAGTCCGTGCTTATCTGTTTGAACCATTCCCCGATCCTTTCCGAGCAATGGCAGTAATTGGGCTATCGACGGCATACTCATACTACAAACCTCCGATATTTTTTTACAGTATACCATAAAGTCAACGGCTTGTCAAATATAAATTAGTGCGTATTAGGGATCGCGCCCCGGAGATTCCACCGTTTTTACGACACTTTTTACGTTCTGGAAAAAGTAAATACTGAAAAACAACTTTATACTTTATCAGCGTCAAATTATTCGGAGTAGTGTCAATAGTTTTTCGCAAGAATGATTTGCAGCCATAAGAAAATCAAGCGGCAGAAATCATCCTCCATGAGCGCCGAATTACCATCGGGGAAACAACCGACTACCCTCGTCCGCCTCCGTATCCCACGGTTTACCCGCTCAACGGCGTTATTGGTCCGTATCTTAAGCCACTATTCGTACGGAAATTCGGTATAGGTCAGGGTTTCTTCAATGCCGTCTTTTATCTTTTTTGCCGCCTCCTTTTATTTCATTTCGGTCAGGCTTTCCATGACTTCTTCGGCTTTTTTTAACGAAGCCGTTTTGCTTTCCTGGGCATGAATCGCTTTGAGCATCTTTGCCACCAGGGCTGTTTTCCCTTTCGGCGTCACTGAAAATACATTCCGATTCAAAACTCCCGCCTCAATTCCGTTTTAGGTATATCCCGTCCACATACACATACGGATACGAAACCCACGCAAGTGGACGGTTTCTCCAGGCTTCAATATTCCCATAAGTTTTTTTATTTAACTCACTTATGGTCAACGGCGATACCTTGCCGCCCCACAGCGCCTCGGTTATATCTTCTGTCCGGCGTACCGACACGCCGGCGAGGTACATTTCGATAAGCGCTTCCTCGACGCCGCTTTCCCTCCGCCGATACCGCTCTATGATTGCCGTTTCAAACGTAATCCTCTTTAATTTCGGAACCCGAAGCGTTACTTCTCCGGAGGTAGCGCCCAACTTCCGATTATAGCTGCCGCTCCGGCACCCTTGCCGTTTCCCGGAATGTTTCTTCGACACTGTTCCTGACCAGTTCCCGTAATTCGCTCTTGACAGCCCTTTCATTAAACTGTACAATCTCAGCTGACATGGTTTGTAGCCTCCTTGATAAATTTTGTGTCGTGACTTAATTCTATCAATTGACTGCAATCCTCTCTTCTTTATTTTGCAAAACTTATTGTACCTTATCTTATTCGATGGTTTGATGTACCTGTTTGCATCAGGATAGGCGGTTGCCTGCGGCATTAGCGGGCGGTGCCACCACCTGCAATTGTTGTCGAGGCGGACGGCGGTGTCTGCCCATGTGATTTTTATGTTTTGGATGAATATAAGATAGGAAACCTAAAAGAGATAACCATACGTTAAGCCTTTGACCGCTCAAAGTCGGGAACCTTTCACAAAAACCGTACAATTTTGCCGCAAGCCTGCGATAAATGCTCTTACAAGCCTGTCTGCGCCGGCGGCTGTAAAAGGCCGCTTCAACCGGCTATGTATGTTGCGCCTGACGGTTTCTGCGGGTTTCGCGCCTTGTTAGACGATAAAAGGTAAATTGTTTCTTCCACTAGAGCCTGTTCCAAAACCTGCGTGTTAGCGCACAGTCAATTAGTTTGGGGACAGGATTATTGTATAGAGTTATATATTTCTGTTCACTTTTAACTAATTAATGGTATGACAATTGCGGCTTTATCTTTTGCGCATGAAAAAAATTTGCCATACCAAGCGCTTTTGGACCCTATACCCTTGTAAAGCGCAAAAATACTAACAGGTTCCTTTTGACGCTCAATCTATCCTATGGGTTGCCCGTTTCCATGCACTCGGAATGGCGGTTAATGGTCAGGATGAAATCTGACGCCTGTTGAAAATATGCTACGCCTTCAACACGAAAAAGCGGGTATTGCGGAAACCATAAACGCCATGAGTGGTAAGTACACCCCGCATCTGGAAATCGAGAGCATCGGCCACGCCGACACAAAAGCGCAATTACCCCCGCCTGATGCCCGTGTGAGTTCAATTCACGTGCCAGACCAAGACTTGGCTATCACGCTTTTTTACAAGATATGTCCCAATCTTTAAGCTAAAAGCGCCTCATGTGGCAATCCTGCCGCGCTCAATCATCGTCATCATCGTCAAAACTGTCTTCAAAACCGTCCGCATTGGTTTCTACATCCGTTTCTTCAAATTCGTTCGACAGTCCATCATCATAGTAATCATCATCGTCCATGCCGTAATCGTATTCATCAGCCATTTCCTGAGCCTTTTCGAGTTTGCGACGTTCAAGAATCTCTTCCATTTCTTTGTCAAGGTCCTGATTTTCACCGCCAAAGAGTTTCACGTTGCGGTAGAGCTTCATACCCGTGCCTGCGGGAATCGGGTGGCCAATGATGATGTTTTCCTTCAAGCCGCGCAGGGTATCTGTAGCACCCGCAATCGCCGCGTTGGTAAGCACCTTTGTCGTTTCCTGAAAACTGGCCGCCGAAAGAAACGAATCAATGTTGAGCGAAGCGCGGGTAATCCCCTGAAACACCGGATGGGCGATAGCCGGTTGGCCGCCCTCACCGATCACGCGCTCATTTTCCGCATGGAACCGGCGCTTGTCAACCAATTGCCCATAGATGAACTTGGTGTCGCCCACCGCCATGATCTCAACCTTGCGCATCATTTGCCTGATGATGACGCCGATATGTTTGTCATTGATGGATACGCCCTGGAGCCGGTAGACCTGCTGAATCTCATCCATAAGGTACCGGTGCAAATAACTCTCTCCCATGATGTGCAGAATTTCGTGCGGATTGGCAGCGCCAACGCAGAGCGGATCACCCGCATCCACGCTGTCACCATCCCGTACGAGCAGGCGCTTATTCATAGGAATCATGTGCTTGAATTCTTTGCCAAAACTGTCTTGTATAACGACAAGGCGTTTGCCCTTGACCGCGCCCTCAAAATGAACCACGCCTGAAACCTGCGCCAACACCGATGGACTTTTGGGCTTGCGCGCCTCAAAAAGCTCGCTAACACGGGGAAGTCCGCTCGTGATGTCACTCGCCTTGGCGGATTCTTTCAAGGTTTTGGCTATGGTTCTACCCGCGCTTATCCGCTCACCCTCATCGATCAGAATATACGCCCCGCCAGGGAGGAAATAGGAAGCAAGCTCATTGCCTTCATCATCAATGAGGAAAATGCGGGGTTGCTTGGTTTCAAGTTGGATATCGGTGATGCGTTTTTCAATATTGCCCGTTTCCTCATCGACTTCTTCTTTCAGCGTTGAACCCGCTACAATGTCTTCGTACTTTACGATGCCGGACACCTCCGCAATGATGGGATCGGAGAAGGGATCGAACACCGCCAGCGTTTTTTCGGCAGGAACGACATCGCCTTTTTTCACCATGAATTCGGAACCGTTGCGAACCTCGATCTTCTGATCCTGTCCGATAAGGTAGAGAGTGTCGCCGATGCGCATAACAAAGGCGTTTTCCGGCGCGGTGATATCTTTATTTTCGCCTTTAATGAGTGCCGTGCCGAAGTATACCCGTTGCCCTTCCTCCACAATGAGCGTATCACCGTCTTCGATCTTGAATTCGGACATCACCTTGTTGACAATGGTCTGCCCCTTGCGGGTAAAGAGCCATTTGCCGTCAGGCAGTTCCACATGGGTACCGGACACCTCTTTGACATATACCGGATATTTCAGGAAAATGCGGTTCTCCTCGCTGATCTTGCTCGCCGCACCGCCGATGTGGAATGTACGCATGGTAAGCTGGGTACCGGGCTGTCCGATGGATTGAGCCGCGATGGTACCGACCGCATCGCCGATGTCAACCGGACGGTTCGTGGCAAGATTGCGCCCATAACATTTGCGGCACACGCCGTGTTTCGCCTCGCAGGTAAGCACCGTACGGATTGCCACGGAGTCAACGCCCGCGTCATCGATCCGCTTGGCTATTTCTTCGGTGATTTCCTCATTTATGTCGATGATAATCTCGCCGGTGATGGGGTTTCTGACCCGTTCAAGCGTATAGCGTCCCACAATGCGGTCGCTCAACGGCTCCACAATTTCCTCACCGTCCTTGATCGCCGAGTACGCAATGCCGTTAATGGTACCGCAGTCATCCTCGTTCACAACCACGTCCTGCGCAATGTCAACAAGCCGCCGCGTCAGGTAGCCTGCCTGTGAAGTTTTGAGCGCGGTATCGGCAAGCCCCTTGCGTGCGCCATTGGTTGAGATAAAAAATTCGATGACCGAAAGCCCTTCTTTGAAGTTTGATCGTATGGGCAACTCAATGATGTCGCCGGAAGGCTTCGCCATAAGACCGCGCATACCCGCCAATTGACGAATCTGGGTGCGGCTTCCGCGCGCACCCGAATTCGCCATCATGTGAATCGAATTAAAACCATTTTTATCGGCTTCCAGAGTCTTCATCGTGATGCCCGTAAGATCGTCGTTGCACTTGTTCCAAATGTCAACAACGCGATCATAGCGCTCCTGCGCGGTGATGTGTCCCTGCTGGTACTGCTTCTGCACCGAATCAACTTCTTTATTCGCCTTGTCGAGCATTTCAGCCTTTTCTTTCGGCACCACAATATCATCAATGCCGATGGTCGCGCCAAAAATGGTGGCGTATTTGTATCCCGTCGCTTTGATCGCATCAACCATCTTCACGGTGATCCACGAGCCTTGTTTAGCAAACACTTGCTCAATAAGGGCGCGTAACTCTTTGTCTTTCAACTCAAAATTGATGAAAGGAATCTCTTCCGGCATAGCCTCATTAAACGCCAGTCTTCCGGCGGTCGTCTCAATAAGCCCGTCTTCGCCTACGTCCGCTTTTTCGCCGACTTTTTTCCACACGGGCAACTTGGGCGGCTTCACCTTGATCGTGGCTTCCCATTCAAGAGCGCATCTGTCTATTGCCATGATGGCTTCGTCCAAATCCAGATACCGGTGTCCCTGCCCCTTGGAATCCGGCTTGACGCGGGTGAGAAAATTGCAACCAAGCACCATATCCTGGGATGGATAGACGATGGTCTTGCCATTCGCCGGATCGAGAAGATTGCGTACGGAAAGCATCAAGGTCCAACATTCCATTTGCGCGGCTTGAGTGAGGGGCACATGAATAGCCATCTGATCCCCATCAAAGTCCGCGTTAAAGGCATGGCACACCAACGGATTAAGCCTGATCGCCTTGCCTTCAACCAGCACCGGCTCAAAAGCCTGAATGCCAAGCCGGTGCAACGTAGGAGCGCGATTCAATAGCACGGGATGCTCCTTCACCACATCATCAAGGATTGCAAACACCTCCGGCGTCTCCTGTTCAACCAGCAGCTTCGCCTTATTAATATTGTACACAACGCCTCTGTCCTTGAGGCGCTTCATAATAAAGGGCTTAAAAAGTTCAAGCGCCATCTTCGTAGGAAGCCCGCACTGCCACATTTTAAGATCGGGACCAACCGTGATGACCGAACGTCCGGAATAGTCCACGCGCTTTCCAAGCAGGTTCTGGCGGAATCGCCCTTGTTTACCTTTGAGCATATCGGAAATGGACTTAAGCGGCCTATTGGACGCGCCCTTTACCACCCGCTTCTTTTTGGAATTGTCGAACAGGGCGTCAACCGCCTCTTGAAGCATACGCTTCTCGTTGCGGATGATGATGTCAGGCGCGTTCAGCGTCATAAGCCTGCGAAGCCGGTTGTTGCGGTTAATGACGCGGCGATACAGATCGTTCAAATCCGAGGTTGCGAACCGCCCTCCGTCAAGCTGTACCATAGGGCGAAGTTCCGGTGGAATAACCGGTATCACATCAAGGATCATCCATTCGGGCTTGTTGTTTGAATTGCGGAAATTCTCAACTATCTCAATGCGTTTCAAA
>JAITAW010000195.1 GCA_031283905.1 Treponema sp.
AATATGACTTGAGCTGCTCCTTACCGTCTTTCAGCTTGGGTTTTTTAAGTTCGACAATGACGTACTGCGCGGCAGGCTTGTCTTTATCAAAAATAACAATGTCGGCGCGCTTTTTCTCACGACCGAACGTTACCTCGGATTCAACCTGTATCAGATCACGGGGATACCGGTAGGCATGGAGCAGTTTATCAAGGTACAACTGCCTGATGACTTCTTCGGGGGTAAGTCGTATCTCCTTTTTGCGTATCGGGCAGGTGATATAATAAACATCCTTCCCTTTCACGCTGCGGGTGATAACGGCTTTCTCGATATGCTGTACCTGTTCTTCGCTAAACTGCGCCAGGCGGTAGGGGGAATCTTTAAGAATGGTTTCAAGTGTCATACTGACAGTATCGGAGAGTTCAAGGAGGTTCAAAACAGGTTTGTTTTCAAAGCCGTCCGGCGCGGCGGTATGGCGGACGGGCTTCGTCGCGAACCGCCCGCGCGCCGGCGCAATGAGCCTAACCGGTTAATTCCTGAAGCTGTGAATCGGCGCGGGAATCCTGCCGCCCCGCTCAATAAAGGTGTCGCTCTTTGCGGGATTGACCGCCATGACCGGCGCGCCGCCCAACAGTCCGCCGAATTCAACCCAGTCTCCCACCGTTTTGCCCGGAACCGGTATCACTCTGACTGCGGTGGTCTTGTTGTTTACCATGCCGATAGCCATTTCATCCGCTATTATGGCGGATATGGCGGCTGCCCGCGTGTCGCCGGGCAGCGCGATCATATCGAGTCCGACTGAGCAGACGCTGGTCATCGCTTCCAGTTTGTCCAGGGAGATGCCGCCGGACATGACCGCCGCAACCATGCCTTCGTCTTCGGAAACCGGTATAAACGCGCCTGAAAAGCCGCCCACGTGAGTCGACGCCATGACGCCCCCCTTTTTCACCATGTCGGTGAGCATGGCGAGCGCGGCTGTTGACCCGTGGGCGCCGACGGTTTCAAGTCCCATTTCTTCAAGGATACGGGCGACCGAGTCCCCGGCCGCCGATGTCGGCGCAAGCGACAAGTCGAGTATGCCGAAGGGAACACCGAGCCGTTTCGCAGCTTCCATGCCCACGAGCTGCCCCATGCGGGTGATCTTGAATGCTGTTTTCTTGATGACATCGGCTAATTCATCAAAACGTGCGTTCTTATGGGCTTCAAGCGCGGCTTTTACAACGCCCGGACCTGAAACGCCCACGTTGAGTGCCGCTTCCCCTTCCCCTACGCCGTGAAACGCACCCGCCATGAAAGGGTTGTCTTCCGGCGCGTTACAGAACGTTACGAGCTTCGCGCACGCAATTCCGCCTTGTTCCGCAGTGTTCTCCGCAGCCTTTTTGATGGTTTCGCCCATGAGCCGTACCGCATCCATGTTGATGCCGCTCTTTGAGCTTGCCACATTCACCGAGGAACAGATGCGCTCGGTTGCGGCGAGGGCGTCTGGAATGGAGTCGATGAGCTTCCTGTCTCCATTGGAAAAGCCTTTGTGTACAAGCGCGGAAAAGCCGCCGATAAAATCAACGCCTAACTCGGAGGCGGACTCGTCAAGCGCTTTCGCATAGGGCGTATAGTCAACGTCATCGGAAGCGCCGGCTATAAGCGCGATGGGCGTTACGGACACCCGCTTGTTGATAATCGGTATGCCATACTCAGTCTCAATTTCCCGTCCGGTTTTGACGAGGTTTCCGGCGACCCTCAGCAGCTTTTCCCGGATGCGGCGCCGCGTTTCAACGCCTGACGCGGTAACGCAGTCAAGCAGGGAAACGCCCAGCGTGATTGCCCGTATGTCGAGCTTGTAGCGCAGAAACATGTCCACGGTTTCTTTTATTTCAAACGGCGTAAACAGCATATCTAAATCCTGTGCATGGCGGAGAACACTTTTTCGTGCATAAGGCTTATGGAGACATCCATGTCGTTTCCCAGCGCGGCAAGCTCGGCTTTAATGCTTTCAAGTCCTGTTTGTTCATCCGGCAGACGCGCCATCATCATCATAACAAAATTGCCGGACAACACGGTTTGACTGATGTCTTCAATATTGATGTTCCTCTCCGCAAGGAACGCCGAGACCTTGGCGATGATACCGATCTTGTCGTTGCCAACAACCGTAATGATTGCGTTCATTATCAACCTTCTTCTATTTTGTGTTCAGTCAGGAACATGTCCAGTACCGTGAGGAACAAGATCACGATCATGGGGCCCAGAATCAGACCGTTTAACCCGAATGCGCCGACTCCCCCCATGATGGCGAAAAAGATGACGAGCGGGTGCAGTTTTATTCTATCCTGTAAAAAAATGGGGCGCAGAAACGTATCTATAGATGAAATAAACACCATGGATACAAGGATAAAGACAACGCCGTGGGCGATTTCGCCATTCAGCATCAAAAAGATGCCGATGGGCCACCAAATAACGCTGCTGCCTATCATGGGGATAAAGGAACAAATAAAAACCAATGTGGCGAAAACCAACGCGCCCTTTATCTCGAAAATCGTAAAGATGACGCCTGCGGCGACGCCCTGTATAATGGCGACCGCGATGTAGCCCATGAAGAGGCTCCTGGTAGTCTCGGAAAATTTCGAGGACAGGGTTTCCATGTATTCTTTGCGTATGGGGATGGTGTGTTTCAATAACACCTCAAGCGTATATCCATCGACATAAAAGAAATATAGACAGAAGAACATCATTATCATATTGATAAGGAAGGAACTGATATTCTTCGCCAGGTTGCTACTAAACAGCATCGCGCCCCGCAAGCCGGAACTCAGGAATTGCAGAACCCTCTGCTGAATTTCATCCGCGCTGATATGAATCTGATCCGCGCTTATGTCTGAAATAAAACCGGCGATTGATTCAAAGATTTCATGGACGATGCCGGGTTTCGTATAGAATATGTCTTGAATGTAACGGATTAGTTCTACAATCTGTTTGAAAAACTGAAAAACCATAAACGAGAGGGGAATCAGAATGAGCAACATGGTGCCGAGCGCAAAAATACTCGCCCACACGCTTTGAAGAATTCTTCCCTTTAATTTACTCTTATCAAGTTTCTTGGCAATCCGTCCGTACAAAGGGCTTAGTATGATGTACAGCAATATCGACCAGAGTAAGACCGAGAAAAAAGGCGCGAACAATCTGGCGGCGAGAAAAAACAGCAGAATGAGTAGTGCGCCGAATACGTAGTTTTGAATATGTTTTTTGGGGGCGGTTTCCAAATCGTTTATTCCTCCTTACATGGGGTTTCATTATGTTCGGATGCATCCGGTTCAATCTCATTCACGGCGATTCTTCCGCTCCCGTGTCCGCCGGCCCGGATGCGGAAGAATCGTCAAGCGCGCTGTCCGCGCCGTCCTCCGCCTTCATTGCCGCAGCGATGTCCTTCATGCTTTGCAGCGTGGCGAGTATTGCCGGTATGCTTTCCTTCGCCTGCCTTTCCCGTTCTTGCGTTTGGGCAAGAACGGCGGCTTCCTCTTCAGCTTTGCGCTGCTTTTCAGCAGCCGCTTCATCCTCGGCTTTTTGAATAATCGCCAGCGCCGCTTCAATCCGGCTTCGCTGGGGGGAGTCGGAATCCAGAACAAGGTAATACGTATAATCCGCGACCGCCAGATCTACCTCGCCGGTTTGGAGTCGCGCATTTGCGCGGTTCAAATAAGCCGGCGCAAAGGAAGCGTCCTCATCTATCGCCCGCGTGTAACAGGTTTCAGCAGAGGCGAAATCCCCCTTGCCGTAGTAGACGTTTCCCAAGCTGTACGCGACAAGCGCGGCGCTGTCTCCGGCGTTGGGCAAGATTTTGGTGTAAACGGCAGCCGCCTCGTCAGGACGGTTGAGTTGCTGATACGCCATGCCAAGGTAAAGGTACGCCTGCAACGGCGCGTCTGGAGCGGCGGCGGCGGCCTCCAGGTAGGCGAGGGCTTCTTCCGGCTTGTTTTGCAGGAATAATAATTCGCCTTGCTTGAAATTATTGTTCTGGGCAAAAAGCAAGCCGCCTGTCAAACATACCGCCATAATAATGAAAAAAAAGCGTTTCACAGGATTTAATATAACTCATTTTGCCAAATAATCAAGCGGGTTGACGGATTTTCCATTTTTGTATACGCCAAAATGAAGATGGGGTCCCGTAACATGACCTGTTCCGCCGGATTCGGCGATTTTGGTTCCTTGATACACAAACACGCCTTCTTTGACCGAATAAACGCTCAAATGGCCGTATAGGGTTTCAAAACCATTTCCGTGGGATATGATGATGTATTTGCCGTAAACCGCATTGTAGCCGAGTTTTGTAATCTTGCCGTCCATGGCCGCTCTAATCGTTGTTCCGGTTTTAGCGGAAAAATCCAACCCTTCATGCACCCGCCCGCCGATACCGGTAAAAGGGTCCTTCCTCCAGCCATAGGGGGAGGTGATAGTACGATTTTTAAGGGGCCACATAAAGTAATCGCCGAGCGCCAGCTTCAGATCATCGCTTCTCATGCGCGCGCCCGGAATAAAAAGCGTGTCTCCGGGATTCATGATGTCATTCTGAATGTCGTTTGCGTCAAGAATAACGTTCAGCGGCACGTTGAAAGCGTCCGCGATTTTTTGATACGTATCTCCCCCCCGCACGGTGTACGGTATGCCGTCCATATTGGGAATTTTCAGAACTTTTCCCTCCTGCAGCATCCGCGCGTTGGAAATGCCGTTCAGCGCAATAACGGCGTCCATTGAAAGTTTGAACCGGCTTGCGATGCCCGACACCGTATCGCCTCGTACAACCGTATACGGTTTGATGGAGAAAATCTGGGTGATTTCAAGGGGAAATCCTGGATCAACGAACTCTTCCTCCGGTCCTAATCCCGCATATTCCGTGAGATAGGTTTCGATGCTGCTATCTGGTCCCGGCGTAATATTCAACGTTGTTTTGGATTGCATCTGCCAATTCAGTACGAAGAATGCGAGAAACAACACCGCTATAATGATGAAAATATAGAACAAAACGGTTGAATTCGGCGCGGTTTTTTCTCTTCTTCCCGATGCGCGTTGACGCGGCTCGCTTCGGCGTTGCGGCGCAATTTCAGGACGAGGCGCGGTTCTCGCTGCTTTTTGCCGCTGTTCTACAGGACGAGGCTTGGCATAGGTATGGGGCGCTACGGATTTCCCGCCGTTGCCTTCGTAATTCTGTTTAGGTTTGGAAACAACGGGGAGCGTAGGGGATTGTGTTGAGTAATTTTTTCTCGGATCATACACAAGCAACTGACCGCCCATCTTTTCGAGCATAGGAGAAGAATAGCGATGTCCGTCAATATACTGTTGAGAGAGAATATCATCGCTCATTTCTTGTATTATCGACAAAACAAAAAAAAAACATTATCATAATGTTTATGGAAAGGACTGAGCCTCTAAGAACCTCACAGGCTGTTTTGGGAGCGTTGGTTACGGCGCTTTTTGTGAAAGCCTGCTTTCTTGACGTTGTGATCGCCCAGGGAAGCTCAATGAAGCCGGCGATACAGCCCGGCGCCATACTTGTAATAGGAAAACTTTCTTACGGCTTCCGGCTGCCGTGGTCGGAAAAATACCTGGTACGGTGGGCCGAACCGGCGATAGGCGATGTGGTTGTTTTTTGGACTCCTTCAGGAGTAACGGCTGTCAAGCGTTGCGCGGGAATCACGCGGCAGCGCGAATTCATTGCGAGGGGCGACAATTCGACCGTCTCTCTTGACTCGGCGTCCTATGGGCCGGTGCCGATAGATCATATTATAGGAAAAGCGCTATGGATAAAATGAACGGCGATTATTACAATGTCCGAAACGACCTGTATTTCCGCCGGTTTGTGGCGTACATCATTCTTGTTGCGGCTCTCGCGTTGCGAATCGTGTGCCAGTACGGCATAATCATGCTCGATCCTAACAGAAAGAGTAACGCGCCGTCCGGCTATACCCGTATGGCGGCAACGGAGCGGGGCGCCATCGTCGACCGGAACGGGCGGCTTTTGGCTGTTGAAACCAAATTAGGCGCGGTGAGCCTCTTAAAATCCGAAATCAGCGTGAAGAATCCGAAAACCAATGCGAAGGAGCTTGACATGGAGATATGCCGCGACATCAGCGAAAAACTCTCGCCGCTTCTTTCCATGTCATCCGATGAGATTTTAACCATTATAAGGTCAACGCCCACGAATCAGGTAACGCTGAAACGGAACCTTGACGAAACCGTTATGAATAAAATCAAGGCGGCGAAAGCGGGAGTACTGGACGAAAGCGATTATGAGCGCATCACCGTTATGTATGGCGGCAACAGCGCCGGGAAAAAGGCTGTGGAGGACGCTGAAAGAGCCGCGTTTGCAAACAGGATAAACCTTGATCATGTGAGGATCGATGTAATGTCCGGCAGGGTGTATCCCGAAAAGAGACTGGCGAGCCAAATCATCGGTATGGTCGGCAG
>JAITAW010000234.1 GCA_031283905.1 Treponema sp.
AATTGTTTGAATAGACGCATTGAAGTGAGCGCGGGAAAAATGATAAGCGCGGAAATAAGCATCGCGCCCATCATGCGCATACCCAGTACGATGGTAATCGCGGTTAAAAAAGCGATAAGCATGTTATACAAACCGGCGCGGACGCCGGTCGCTTGGGCGAAGGTTTCGTCAAACGTTATGGCGAACAGTTTATGATAAAACAGGACAAACAAAACAAGCACCGTAATCGACAAGGCGACGCTCAAATAGACGTCATTTTTATTCATGGCAAGAATGCTGCCGAATAAATAGTTGCATACATCGGTATTCATGCCGGTCGTCTGCGATATGATTATTACGCCCAACGCCAGGGAACTTGTGGAGACAAGCGCGATGGCGGCATCGCCTTTTATCAGGGTTTTTTCGCCCAGCCGTAACAACAGAAACGCCGCGGCTATGACGATGGGGATGGAAACCGTAAGAGGCGCAAGGCTAAACGCGGTCGCTATGGCGAGAGAGCCGAATCCGACATGGGAAAGACCGTCCCCTATCATAGAGTACCGTTTTAACACGAGGCTCACGCCGAGGAGCGCCGAACATATTGAAACGAGCGCGCCGACCACAAAAGCTCTGACAAGAAAAGTATACGAGAACATTTCCGAAAACAGAGCGGGCAGGTCATTCATCTATTTTACCTCCAATTAATTGTATATATAGGGACGATTGCCTATATTCGTCCTGGCTTCCGTAAAAACACCTTGCCGGCGTAATATGCAACACATGCCGCGCATATTTTAGAGCCGATTCAATGTCATGGGAAACCATGACGATGGCAATGCCGATCTCCTTGTTTAGCGTTTGCAATAGTTCATACAGTTCCGCCGTAACCAGCGGATCAAGTCCGGCTGCGGGCTCATCCAGCACAAGCATTTTGCGACTCGCGTAACGGCAAACATCGCCGGACGGCTCGGCACCGGACAATACCGTGCATAAGGCGCGGGCAATGAGGACACGCCGCTGTTGCCCGCCGGACAGTTCCCGAAAACAGCGGCGCCGCAAATCCTCAATATTGAGCCTCCGCATAATGTTTGCGGCGGTTTCTTTTTCTTTGCGGGAATAAAAGGGGCGTAGCCCCATGCGTCCCGTCATGCCCGATAACACAATTTCCGATACGCCGGCGGGGAAGTCTTTTTTTGAGGCGGAGGCTTGGGAAAGATAACCGATTTCACCGCCCCGCATCCGAACGCGCCGGTGCGCTTCTCCACGATTCGGCGCGGAAGGCCCGGCATTTATAGTGATACCGCCTTGCAACGGGGGAATAAGCCGCAACATGCCTTTGATAAAGGTGCTTTTCCCGGAACCATTTTCTCCCACGATACAAAGATAATCGCCTTCTTCGATGGAAAAGGTGAGATTATGCACAACAATGTGTCCGTCATAGCCAAACGAAGCGTTTTGACAGGTTAGTATGGCGTCAGTATGTGTTGTCATGGCTTATTATAAAACCTCCTAAAGCTATAAAAAGCTGCTTTATCATACTATACAAATCCCCGATGCTTTCTCAAAAGTGTCAGGCGGTCTGATGGCGTAATTTCAGACCGGCTGATAGCATGGTTTCAGGGACTCTGACCGCGTAGTGTCAGGCGGACTGACCGCGTAGTGTCAGATAGTCTGACTTTGAAAAAGCGCGTTTGGCTGTAGTCTTTTTTAAAACCAACCGGGTTTGGAAAAGGCTACAGCCAAAAAAGTGTTTTAGCGGACGACTCACACGCGCCGGGGATTGAAGCGGAAAGTCTGGTCGCCGCTTCAGCGGCGAGGCGCCCGAACATTCAAAAATTAACTCGTACTTTTATACTACAGGGGCGAACGTGGCGGGATAGTATGCGATGAGTTTTAAAAGAGAATGCGCGTGAAGGGCTAAGGCGGCGATGACGCACATTTCCGCAAAACATGCAAACGGATGCTAAACAACTTCTATTTGCAAACAAATGGAACAATGCTCCCCTATACAATCATGTTCTCGGTTGGTAAAGACAAAAAATCCCGCGAAGGCAACGGCCACACACGCCATTAAAGTGATAAAACAGAGCCTTTGCCGAAGTAAACGCGCCATATTGTCATACTATCACAGAATACAATGTTGCGCAAGGATCGCTCACCAACTCCAACTCGCAAGCTCTCTCCCCAGCAGCCCCGCCATAAGCGCAATCGTTGCGGCGCGTACTTGGGCAAGCGAAGCCGCGTCCAGCGACCACCTGTTCAGCGCCGTTGGCGGCGCATGTTCCACCGCGGCAAGCCATTTTCTGGCGCCGGTTCCCAGCGTAATTCCGTGATGACCCGCTCCGCATGAGGGACACAGGAACGCGCCCTCAACCGGCGCATACAAAACGGCGCCGTCAAACAGAGAAGCGCACAAGGAACACTCGCGCAGGGAAGGCTTTTCTCCAATCAGATCGATCCAATTCCACAAGAAATGGTAAAGAACGCGCAGCACCGTGCGTTCGTCCGCGCCGTCAAGGGCATCAAGCGTCCTGCCTGCCTGTTCAAGCGCCGTAGTCCAATTTCCGCCTCCGGCATGGGAAGCCGCAATCGTATCCATAACCGCCGCAGCCGCCATGGAACGGTCGTATAACTCACGCAAACCGGGGCGCCATTGCTTCACGTCAAAATCCGTAACCTTCATAAAATC
>JAITAW010000277.1 GCA_031283905.1 Treponema sp.
CCCCTTGCCCCGGACATCTTTGACATTCGGCTTGTTCCACGAGCGGATAATGCCCCGCAGTTTTTCACCTTTGCGCGAGATCTCTTTAAGGAAGGACGGATTATTCACGGTTTCATGCACGGCAAGCCCGGCGGCGGCGGCGAGGGGGTTGCCGCCGAACGTACTGCCGTGATCGCCTCTGACAAGCGTATCCGCGGCTTTTTCGCCCGCAAGCGCCGCTCCCACAGGCACGCCGCCCGCAAGCCCCTTAGCGAGCGTTACGACATCCGGCTTGACGCCGAAGCCTTCGCACGCAAGGAAGGAACCGGTTCTGCCCACGCCGCACTGGATTTCGTCAAACATGAGCAGAATGTCCCGTTCCGCGCAGAAACGCGCCGCGGCCTCAATGTACGCCGTATCCTGCACACGAACGCCGGTTTCGCCCTGTATGGCTTCAATAAGGAGTCCGGCAACCGTATCGTCAAGGGCGCGGTCCAGCGCGGGAATATCCCCCGCCGGCGCGTATTTGAACCCTTCGGTAAAAGGGCCAAAATCCTCGTGAAACTTGTCCTGACCGGTCGCCGAAAGCGTCGTGATGGTGCGTCCGTGGAAGCTCCCCTTTAACGTAACAATGCCATGCCGTCCCGAACCGTATTTTTTCAGCGAATATTTCCGCGCGATCTTAAACGCGGCTTCGTTAGCTTCCGCGCCGGAATTGCCAAGAAAAACCTTCTTCATACCCGCGCCGGAACAGGCTTCAACCAGTTTTTGCGCGAACCGCTCCGCTACATCGCTTTGAAAATAGTTACCGACGTGGTTAAGACGGGCGCTCTGTTCCGAAATCGCCTTTACCAGCGCGGGATTGGCGTGTCCCAAGCAGTTGACCGCGATGCCGGAGGTAAAATCAAGCCACCGTCTTCCGGTTCCGTCAAAAAGGAACGCTCCTTCGCCATGCGTAAACGTTACCGGCAACCGGCGGTAGGTATTCATAAAATAATCAGACATAACCGTTTCCTTCCTTACATACCATACAACATAATCATCTTCACCGTTACCCATACCAAGGCGGCGATCCCTTGCAAGGGGTTATTCGCGGCGGGTCTAATACCCTCGCCCTGAAGCGCGGGCGGTTCATTCTATCATCGTTCCGATGCCTTCATCGGTGAACAATTCCATCAACAGCGCGTGGGGAAGCCGTCCGTCAATGATGTGGGCGCGTTTAACGCCGCCGTCAATAGCCATGACGCAACTGTCAACCTTGGGAATCATACCCTTGCTCACAACGCCGTCTTTCTTGAGATCGTCCAGATCAGAACGCGGAAGCGCCTTGATAAGCGAAGATGAATCCTCCACATCACGCATGATCCCTTGCACATCGGTCATAAGCACGAGCTTTTCCGCCTTGAGCGCGGCGGCTATGTGCGCGGCGGCTATGTCCGCGTTCACGTTGAGGCTGCTGCCGGTGGTTTCTTCCAACGCCACCGAAGAAATGACCGGAATGATGCCGCTGTTAAGCAGAGCGTCAAGGCTCTTGGTGTCAACCGATTCGATTTCGCCAACCAAGCCCAAGTCCCGCTCCGTAACGCGCCTCGCCTTGAGAAGGCTTCCGTCTATGCCGCACAACCCCAACGCCCTACCCCCCCGCATCTGGATAAGGGACACAATGTTCTTGTTCACCTTGCCGCACAGCGTCATCTGTACGATTTCCATAGTTTCTTCATCGGTGTAACGCAGTCCGTTTACAAAACGGCTCTCCTTGCCGGCCTGTTTGAGCATAGCCTCAATCTCGGGACCGCCGCCGTGAACCAGTACGGTTCTGACGCCCACGCACGCCAGCAGTATCACATCCTGAATGACGGCGGCTTTGAGATCCGCGTTAATCATGGCGTTGCCTCCGTATTTTACCACGATGGTTTTGCCTTGAAACCGCTGGATATAGGGCAGCGCATGAACCAGCACATCGGCGCGCTCATTGTTGGTGATTATTTTCATGAAAAAAGTATAGGTAAAAGGGGGGAATTGTGCAAGAGGGAAAGAAAATAGCGCCCCTAGCGGCGCGGCCAGCCGCGTACCGGCATTATAGCGGAACGTGGAGCGCGGACGGGGATGCCATTGTCTGCGGAGCGCCGCGCCCACTCATTCCGCCGCTTTCAACACGCTCTACCAAGAACCGTTGACGCCGGATGCCGCTTGCGGGGCAGTTCATTTCTTCAGTTCCATATCCATCTTATTTTGTATGGCGACCCGTATATATTTATGGATTTTGTAACGAACCTCGGTGTCAAGCTGGGGCAGGAACACAAACACGTACACCTGCATAAGTTCATCAGCGCGGGAACCCAGCACAATGGCTTCGGTACGTATGAGCGTACTCTGCAATTTGAGTTGTATCTCCGAAATAACCGTACCCTTGACAAGATTGGGGTCTTCAGGAAAGGTACAGGAAAAGCCTGCGGAGCTAATATCCCGAATGGAAGCGCTTATGAAATGTCCGTTAAGCGGCATGTTGGCGGTGGTCAGCGTCTCATTGTCCGAGGTAACGCGGATGTATTTGCGCCTTCCCATCGCGTTATGCTTCAGCAATATTTGGGATATCTGAGAGATGAGTTTTTTCAAGTCCGTTGAAACGTGGGTAAGTCCGCACGTAACTTTAATCTGTGCGAGGTACCTTTGCTTCATATCATCGCTTGCGTTCGAAGAAAGAACGCCGATTTCTGTCCGGGCGGTAGCCGGATCCTCCATGACATCACATATCCACGCATCCCAGCCCTTCTCCGGTATTGTTTTTTCATCAAGATTGACAAATACAATGGAATCTGGAGAGCGCTTTAACATACGTCCCAACGCGACAGGATCCTTTACCATATAAGTCTCAAATTCCTGCATGACGAGGGCAGCCACAACTTCATTCCGCACAATTGTTGGAGGGTAAAGGAAAAATATTTTTTTTCCTGTAATGTTTGTATTTTCCATATCGGTCACCTTATCACAAAATTACAAAAAACGCAATCATATAAACTGCGTTATTGGTTTGTCTTCCTGTAAATCGCTTAATTTTGCAACGGCATACACGCCGAAATTCATAATCATCACGTCAAGAAAAGTGCCGATTGCAATCAGGTAGAAGGCAACAGGCTTTAAGATGAGGTAGCCGGCCTCAAAACCCTGTCCGTACGCCGCGCACAGAACCGCGAGCGCGGTATAGGCTCCGTCTCCCGGATACCGCGCAAGCAGAAATGATATGGCAAACGCCTGCATCCCAATGGAGAAAATGTCGATGACCGATATTCCAAGACTTGAGTACGACTTGATGATCAGAATCAGGGACATGGCGGCGACCATGGCGCTGCCTGCTCTGCCGAAAACGGCGAAAAGTGGAAGCGCAACCGCGTTTGCGCGGCGTCTGACTCCAAGGTTTTCCTTTGTGTGCCTGAGAACGACGGGCAGGGAAAAGATAACGTCTCCTGAAAAGAAGGATGCCGGCGCGGATGATATGGCGCTGTACAGCGCGGCCCAAGGACGCGGCTTGTTTTTGACAACGTACAGCAGAAGGGGAAAGACAATGACGCTCAAAACGCCGCTGACAATGGTTAAAAGGACAATCAGGCTTTGAAAATCGGTTTGTACGATGGCGCGGTAGCGGAACGCCCAATACGCGCTCAAGGCGATAATGATCACGCCCAGGATTTCGGAAAAGAACGAGGCGATATGATAGAAAACGCGGGAGAGCGCGTCTATGAGCGAGAGGACCGGCTTCATCGTATGTTTGTCGTAGGATAAACCCATGCCCAGAAAAAAGGCGAACACGCACATCGGAAGCAGATATACGCCATCGCTTACAATGGCTTGAAACATGTTTGACGGGAAAATCTTCGAGATATTGTCAACAAGGGAAAGTGAAACCGCCTCTATCTGTTCGTCATAGGTAATGGGACTGCGGGCGGGCGGAAACAGGATAATGGCCAAAATGCCGCCGCTTATTACAATGACCGCGCTTATCGCTATAAGCAGAAGGGCGCGGAACAGTATGCTCCAAAGTCCGCCTTCCTGCCGCAATTCATGTACCGCGATGCTTATTGAAAAAAACAACATGGGCACAACGGCGTAGCGTCCGATGTTAATGGCAAAATGACTCAGCCATTCCGTAGCCGTTAGAATGGTTTTGTTGCCAATGGGTAAAAGAAATCCCAGTAAAAGTCCAAGGGCGGCGCCGGTTAATAATTTTATCCATAGTTTCATATGCGGCAAGTATAAAAAAAAAATTTTGTTTTGTCTATTGAGGCTTTCCCAAAACGCGAACTATGTTCGGATTAGTTTTGTGAAAGCCTCTATTAGTTGAGTCTGTTTCAAAGCAGACGTTTCGGACGACCGTTTTCTTGCGCCTCTGAGCGCATCGCGCACACCGCGTCCGCGCATGCCAATAAATAAAATGTCTTTTCCGCCAGGCCGGCAAAATCTTTTATTTCAAGATTTTCCGCCCGCTCATTTTCCGGTATGCCGCATTGACGAAGCGCTTCCGCCGCGATTGCGGACGCGCCGCTTGCGCCGTTAATAACGCCATCGGCAACGCCGCCGTCAATGCGGCGGCCGCTTTCCCTGAAGCGTGACGATGCAAAGGCGGTGAGGTTGTTTTTGACGGTTTTCCGGCGGGAGGCAAAAAGGCAACGCACAAGGGGTCTAAAGAGCGGCGGATACGCGGTTGCGGGATCGATGTCCGTGCGGATGTCAAAGCGTACCGCCTGGGAATCCACATGGGGCGCGGGATAAAAGGACGCGCCTTTCAGCGTCATCAGCGGCGTCATCGTATAGGCGGAGGCGCACAACACGGAAAGCGAAGAATAGTTCTTGCTCTTCGGTTGCGCGATGATACGCGCCGCGACTTCTTTCTGCACCGTTGCTACGATCCGCTTGAAAAAACGGTTTTTCTCAATAAAGTCCGCAAGGAGAGCGGCTGCGATAGTATAGGGAAGATTGCCAAGAAAAAAATCCTCCGCCGGCCGCGCGTCCGGCGGTTCCGGTTGAAGCCGCCACGTTTTAAGCGCGTCCCCTTCTACAAGGTGAAAACGCGGATTGCCACCGAAAAATTCCTGCAACACGGCGACAAATCCCGCATCGATCTCAAAAGCATTGACGATTGCCCCCCGTTCAAGTAGCAGGCTTGTCATTGCGCCAAGCCCCGCCCCCACTTCCCATACGACGGCTCCCTCGCGTATTTCAAGGGCGTCAACCAGTTTCCTGCGAGCGTCCTGGTTTATCAAGAAATTCTGTCCGAATTTTTTCCGCATACCGAGTCCCCGGCTGTCAAGAAAGGCGCGGAGACTTTGAGGTGAAGCATAGTTAAGCGACGGCATGGAATCCCCTTTCGGCGGAACGCACGCCGGAGCGCAAAGCGCGCAGACAAAACCTCATGCGCAGGTACTGTACGCCGAAAATAAGGGCAATGATCACAAGCGATGCAAGCATGACCGGAACAGGGTCGGCTTTGACGCCGGGCGGAATCGCCGCCCAGGACACCACGCGCTCAAGTCCTTGGTAAAAAAGCGAAAGCGCTCCGTCAAACCACATCAACGCCGCCGGCGCGATGAAAACGAGGACAAGCGCCAGTATGGAGCCGAGCATGAACGCTGTTGTCAACGGAACCACGACAAGTCCCGCTATGATGCCAAAGGGGTTAATAACTCCAAAAAAGGCGGCTGAGACGCCGGCTGTCGCAATAAAGGCGGCGATGGACGCGGCGAGGCTTTGCCCAAGGAAATCCGGAAGTTTTCCCCGAAAAATAGCGTACACCGGCTCGCTTAACGCCAGAATGCCCGCAAGGGCGAGATAGGATAATATGAACGAAAGAGATGTTCCTGACACCGGCTGCATAATAATTTGAATTATAAAAGCCATGCCCAAGATAGAAAGCGTATTATTGGGCAAGGAAAAAAGTAGCATACCCGTACCAAGAAGGTACATGATTGCGGATCTGTTCAAAGACGGCATATCGCCCACAAGATAAATGTAACCCATAATAAATACTACGCCCGCAAGAGCTGCAGCTTTCAAACCAAGCGGTTTTCTGAGGAAAAAAGCTATAACGGCGGAAACAACGGCAAGGTGCATACCCGACAGCGCGAGTACATGGGAGCAACCTGCCGCCTGATATTGTCTGGAAAGCGTTGAATCAAGAGAATCTTTTATGCCGAAAAGCAAGGCAAGCGCAAGCCCTCCCCAACGATACCGCGAGAAACGCTCGGCTATTGTGAGCCGAAGTCCGGTGCGGAAACGCTCGATTTTCGGAGCGGGTTGTACAACATGAACCGAGCGCGCGCGAAAGAGGCTCGCTTGGTCCGAGTCCGTCAGAAAATCACCCTCAAGATACACTTCGCCGCCCCTGCCGAATTCTTTCAGCCGTGGAATGGCGTCTTCCGGAAAGAACACGGACACAACGCCTGACGCGGAGGCTTCGGTCGCATCGACTCCCCTCGTCCATCGCACGGCGATGGCTCCCATGCCCCGCGTCCCCCGTTCGTTGGCAAGGATGCGCGGATCATCCCGCATGATGCCGTATATGCCCCGTATGGTCGAGGGCGGAAGTCCGGTGTTTACCAAAAAAGGTCTTCCAGATACAAAACCCGTGAAAAAGCCGAGCGTCGCCGCAATAACGTATAGCTGAGCGACCCGAATACAATCGCCGATTTTTCGCATCGCGTCCTGCGTGTCTTCGCCGTCTTTCACGCGGAAAAGAAATGCCCGCCCGCATGAAAGCGTCTCAAAGAACGCGGTAAGACAGGCCGCAACGCCAAGCGGCACAAGAACGCCCGCAGGCGGGAGATATGGCGCCGTGTAATAGCTTATCGCCGCGCACAACGCCGCGCAGAGAACCGGAGTTATTTTTACCGCGTTTACCATTTGAGCTTCGCTAGAGTGGTTTTCGCCGCCGCTTTCACCTCTTTGGAATACGGCGGAAAATCCATATAAAGCAGATGATCAAAGGCGACTTTATCTCCGATATCACCCAAGGCGTTGATCGTTGCAAGCAATATATCTTCATCAAAACTGCCGGTTTGTTCTGCTTGAGAATTGAACAGCCCCAACTGTATGGCTAAAATCTGAGCCGCTTCCGGGGTTCTCATCGCTCCAAGGCACGCTATCGCTTCAATAAACCGTTCTTTTACCGCAGTTCCATTTGCGTAATCGGTCTGCACCTGATAAAAATGCCGGACAACCAGCTCAGAAGCGCCGGTCCAGCCCAAACCGGTGAGTACGCGCACCGCTTCGTAACGCAGACTATAGGAAGCGGGATCGTCCGCGATCAGCGCCATGTCGAGAGCGGTTTGAGCCAATATATTTTTACCGGCGACCGGTATCTGTACACCGTCCGGAGCGCTGTCCGCAACGAGGCTGAAAGCCTTGAGCTTGTCGTGGGGCGGGCTGTTCCGAATGACGCCGGCAAGAAACGCCTCGTAGTCTCCGCGAATGCGACCGAGCGCCAACCGCGCCGCTTCGGTAATGGCATCGGGATAGGGAAGAGAATACGCTGAAAACAGTACGGGATAAGATGCTTCATCGCCCAATGCTCCAAGCGTAGCGATACCGGCTTGGAGCGCCTGGTAATCCGGCGCCATGCCCGCGAGGAAGGCGCTGTTCTGGTCATCCAGCAATTGGTTCAAGTCCGCAATAACGCGGGCGTTCCCTTGAACGGTTGTCGCCAAGGCGTTTAAAATCTCCGCCCGTAGGGAACTGTCGCTGTACAAAGAACACAGTTTCAAAAGGGTTTCCGCAGAGTCCCTATGTCCTGTTTGTCCGGCGCCACGGGCGGCGGACCTGGTGAGCGCGATCATGTCCGCATCGTCAGCAAGCAAATCCGCTTCGCTCAAAGAAAAGCGCAAAGCAAAGACGTAAAGCTCTCCCATGAACTCCGAAGCGTATGAATCGGTCGCCGCATCATTGAGAATATTCAGCTTTTCTATGAGATTTGCCCGCGCAAAATTCCGCTTATACGAAATGAGGATGGAATCCTGCGCCGATATATGTCCGGTTACCAGAGAAAAACACAGAAAAACGTATATTTTTTTCATAACGCATTCCCCCTCACTTATAAAGGTATTATAATACATTTTGCTTTACTATTACAATAGGCGCGTGATGAAAACGCTCCGGGACAAAGTAATCCTTTAGAATGCCCTGCGGCATCATTCCCTCCCGCCGCGTTACACCGCCGTCCTCTCTAGCCGCAAGTCCTGTACTTGCGATGCCCCACCCCCGCAAATCGCGACCGGGGAAAAGCCGCCGTTTCACACCGCGTCGCGCCTACCGCCTCCAAGTTTGGTGTTAGGCTCGCACTCGCCCGAAGGGAGCCGACCGTTCTGATACAGGGACGCCATAGCAACCTGTTGCACTTGTAGATTTTTTGCATGAATATGCAAAAAATCCCGATTATCGGGGCTGCTGCGGACTAAAGTCCGATGGCAGTTTGCAAGGTAAAATTCACTTTCGTGAATTTTTGTA